>CABZIT010000046.1 GCA_902525795.1 uncultured Bacteroidota bacterium | reverse complement strand
TAAATTAAGTTCTGTTGCTGTTGCAGTTACACCATCTAAAATATTAAGCTCTGCAGCAGTAGATGTTACTCCGTCAAGAATATTAAGTTCCGCAGCAGTAGATGTAACTCCGTCTAAAATATTTAATTCTGCAGCTGTAGATGTTATTGAACTTCCACCAATTTGTAAAGTTGTCGCATTTACTTCACCAGAGGCTCCATAAATAACGCCCTTACTATTGACAATTGTTCCAGCAGTTGAACCATCTAAAAGGTTTAATTCAGCGGCAGTAGATGTTACACCATCTAAAATATTAATTTCTGCAGCAGTAGATGTTACACCATCCATAATATTTAATTCTGCAGTTGTTGCAGTTACACCGTCAAGGATATTAAGTTCTGCAGCAGTAGATGTTACTCCATCCATGATATTTAATTCAGCGGCAGTGGTAGTAACTCCGTCTAAAATATTTAATTCTGCAGCTGTTGATGTTACAGCAACACCCGCAAGTGACAAAGCACCTGTTACGTCTAATGTAGTATCCAAAGTCACGGCTTCATCTACGTTTAATGTACCTTTTACAGTTGTTACAGCACCTGAAGATGCAACGTTAACAGCACCACTTCCTGTTGCTAATGAAGTAGCACCAGTAGAATCAAATGTTGAAACAGAAGTGTCACCAGTAACATCTAAAGTAGAATCTAATGTAACTGCTTCATCCACATTCAATGTACCTTTTACAGTTGTCATAACTCCCGTAGATGCAACATTAACAACTCCTCCGCCAGTTGCTAGCGATGTAGCACCACTAGAATCAAATGTTGAAACAGAAGTGTCACCTGTTACATCTAATGTACCAGCAATAGCTGTATTACCAGATGTATCGGCTACAGTAAATTTATTTGTATCCATTGATAAACCACCGTTTAGGGCAGTAGCACCAGAAACAGTTAATGAGCTTAGTGCTGAGGCTCCAGAACTTATGGTACCAGTAGTTGTAATGTTTTCATCGCCAAAGCTAATCGCACCACTAGAGTCAGTGATAGAACCATTGGCTAGAGTAAGGTTTCCAATTGTTGAACCAGTAGCTGCACTTAAGGTGCCTGTTACAGCTGCATTACCACCCACTGAAAGGTCATCTGTAATAGTTGCATCATCCGTTGAAGTTAATTGTTCTGCCTGAACAGTTCCAGAAGCACTTATATTGGTTGCACCGGTTAAAGCTCCCTCGGTGAGTGTAGCAATACCATCAGTAAGAGATGCACCCGTTACAGCACCAGAAGCAGTTACAGTACCTGTTACAGTTTGTGCGCCACTAGCAAGTGTTCCAGTAGTTGTAATGTTTTCATTGCCAAAGCTAATTGTACCACTAGAGTCAGTGATAGAACCATTGGCAAGAGTAAGGTTTCCAATTGTAGAACCAGTAGCTGCACTTAATGTACCTGAAGCAGTTATATTACCAGTTACAGTTTGTGCACCACTAGCAAGTGTTCCAGAAAGAGTTGAAGCACCTTCTACAGACAATGCACCAGCAAGAGATGTATTACCTGTTACGTCTAATGTAGTATCCAAAGTCACGGCTTCATCCACATTCAATGTACCTTTTACAGTTGTCATAACTCCCGTGGATGCTACATTAACAGCGCCTCCACCAGTTGCTAACGATGTAGCACCAGTAGAATCAAATGTTGAAACAGAAGTATCACCAGTAACGTCTAAAGTAGAGTCTAATGTAACTGCTTCATCTACATTCAATGTTCCTTTTACAGTTGTCATAACTCCCGTGGATGCTACATTAACAACTCCTCCACCTGTTGCTAGCGATGTAGCACCAGATGATGTCAATGTTGTAAATGCACCTGTGGATGCAGATGTTGCTCCAATTGTGGTCCCATCAACAGCCCCACCATCTACATTTATTGAAGTAAATGCAGAGTCACCACTGATTAAATTATTTATTGAAGTAGTATTTGCCGCTATTGCAGTATCTGCATCTGATTCGTTTTGATCTACATCAGCCTGAACCGCAGCAATAGCTGCGTCCGCATCCGCTTCGTTTTGATTAACATCTGCTTGTAACGTATTTAAAGCTATAGAAGTTGAGGCAATATTCGTAGCATTAGTTGCGATTGAAACAGTGTTTGCAGCAATAGCTGCATCTGCATCTGATTCGTTTTGATCGACATCTGCCTGCACTACAGCAATGGCTGCA
>CABZIT010000045.1 GCA_902525795.1 uncultured Bacteroidota bacterium | reverse complement strand
TCTACTGTTCCCGTAAATGCTAGTGTTGCTCCACTATCCGTTGCCATTTGATATCCTTTTCCAGGGGTGAATTGAGTAGTACTCACATTAGCCGTTGTGTAATTTGACCATGAATTGGAAGCGCTGTTAAATACTCCGATGGCATACTCACCAGAGGCACCTGCACCACTACCATTTCCAGTAGCTAGCGGACTGTCATTCGTGCTGGCAAATGAGCTAATTTGTAATCCATTTACAGGGGAACCAATTAAATCCCAACCAGATCCATTACTCAAAGAATTAACATATCTATTATAAACAATATTTCCAGAGGATGTGCCCTGAATAATTAATGAAGAAAATTCATTACTATCGGAATTTAATGTTACAGTCCCAGAATTTGAAAAATTTCCTCCAACTGTTGCATTACCGGTTTTTTCAATTGTAGCAGCTCCCATATTTTTAAAATCACCTGAAATAGTGAGAGTGTAAGACGAGTTCAATGTCATACTTGCAGATGGATAAATCGTTAAGTTATTGCATGTTGCATTGGAGCCAGTAATAGTAGGATAATTAGATGCTCCCGTTGGAATTAAAACATGTACATCACCTGTTGGTACATTTCCCGTAGACCAGTTTTTTGCCGTGTGCCAATCAGTTGAACTAGCATCTGTTTTCCAGACTGCTCTTTTAAATTTTGGAGTCCAATCAATACCAGCACTCCATACTGTAGCGCCATATTCAAAAGCTCCAACATCAGCATTTGAACCAACATTGGTATGAGGAACTAAGCCATCTAAAGTATCACTAGTAGATGCTCCAGTGCTTACTGAATTTGTTGGTGATATTCCTTGATCAACTACTGTCCCATTATTAGTGGGCACATAATCAGCTTCAGATTTTCCGTTAGTAGCATCGTAATTTAATAAGGATTCGATATCGGCATTATAGCTAAGTCCAGTTCTTGTAACATTAATTTGATCAATGTTATTTTGAGAGCTTCCGTTACCATCTCCGACAAAATAAGTATCTCCCGCTTGACAAGCTCTCCAATTATCAGACACCTCAATATAACCCGCATTTGAACCTCCACCATTTCCGTAAATTGGAATTGGACTGTTTGAGGTTAATGAAAAAAGCTGAGAACTTCTATGCGAGCCGATTCTTTTTGCAAGATTATTATACATCCATGTACTTGTATTGGAACAATCCTCAGCCAAAATAATAATGTCATTTCTATTGTTAATGGTATTCATCACGGTATTGTGAGCAATGATTTGATTGTTACCTTTTATCATCAGACCATTAGTATTATCTGCCACATTATGATGCATTCTACCATAACTCCCAGCTTCTGAAGCGTCTCCACCAGGGGCATCATAGCGAAAGGCATATTTTTCCGTATCGTAAATAAAATTATGATGGACATTTGAGCCCTCTACATAATTTTTCGTTCCTTGAAATACAGCACCATCTGACTGCAATAGCCCAGTATTGGTGACCTTATTGTATGAAAAAGTAGAAGTAGTTCCGGGTAAAACAGTTGCTGAAGCACCAGTTGTATGAATCGTGTTTTTTGTGAAAGTATTTGAAGCACCCGTACAATATATAGAAACCATCAAACCATTCAGGTCAGATGCACTCCAATCAATATGATGAAAATAATTATTTTCAATCGTATTGCTATCACCTTTAATAACCAATGCTTCCCCTTCAGAATTTTCAAATAAGCATTTTTTAATGGTGTTATTATCAGAGTTATTATTTAAAGAGGTGACATTACTAGAGCCTAATCCACTGGTCAATCCAAGCATTCTTTTGGAAGCACTAGGAAAATAAAAATTACACTCTTCAATACTTAAATAATCAGAGTTTTGAATATCAATGGTTGTTGCAAAAAAATTAATTCCCTTAAAAGTAATATAGTTTGCACCGCTAAAGGTAACCCTGTAATCTGTAGTTTTTGCTTTAATTGTTCTTCCTGTAGTGGATGGGTTCAATCCATCGTCTGGGAATAAATATAAAATGTTATTTGTTTTGTCATGAAACCACTCATTATTGGTATCTAAGAAATCCAATTTTCCTTCAAAAAAATAATAATGATGTTTGTCCTTATAGGTTGTGCTGTAATCAGCATCCGTACCTCCAGTATACCCATAGGTAATTACATCATCGGTAGCCCCGTTCTGCGTGTGGCCAGTAATCTGGACTGTTTCAGTTTTAAAAGAGCCAATATT
>CABZIT010000044.1 GCA_902525795.1 uncultured Bacteroidota bacterium | reverse complement strand
AAGTTAACGAAAGATTTTCTATTAGCGGATTCTTTAATTATTCCGAAAATGACTACCGTTTTGAACCAATAACACGTCAAACTAATTTTGGTACTCTAGAAAATCCTCAGGCCTTGGTGGTTTATTTTGATGGAAACGAAAAAGATAACTATAAGACTTTTTTTAACAGCATATTATTGAATTATGAGTTCTCAGAAAATTTAAACTTAAACTTGATAGCATCTTTTTATAACACCTCTGAAAAAGAGTATTTTGACATTCTAGCGCAATATAATCTAGCAACTATAAATTTTGATATTGGTAGCGATAATCTTGGAAATGTAGAATTTAGCCAAGGAATTGGTAGTCAATTAAATCATGCAAGGAATAATTTGAATGCTGAGATTTTTAATATTGAATCTAAAATACAAGCACTAGTCAAAAAAAACAACTTAGAAATCTCCCTTAAATTTACTAATGAGAAAATTGCTGACAGAATTGTGGAATGGGAAGTAATTGATTCAGCAGGCTTCTTAATTGACCCTCCATTTATTCAAAATCTTGCTGAACAACCCTATGAACCAAATGAAGGGCCAATTGTACCTTATCAAAACATTAGATCAAAATCGAATTCTGAAATTAAAAGATTGCAATTTTATTCTCAGGTTTCAAGAGAAATAAATTTAAGTAAAGGATCTTTATATTATAATATTGGATTTAGATCCCATTTTTGGAGTGTAAACAACTCTAGATTCAGAAATAAACTTAGTCCGAGATTTCAGATTGGATATGTCCCTAGAGCAAATTCTAATTTAAAATTTAACTTTAAATATGGATTATATTATCAGCCCCCTTTCTATAAAGAATTAAGAGGTTTGAATGGTGAAATTAATCCAAGTGTTGAAGCACAAAAATCTATCCATCTAGTTTTTGCTAATGAATACAGGTTTATCAAATGGAATAGACCTTTTAAACTCACATCCGAAGTTTATCACAAAAATTTAACAAACTTAAACCCATATACATTAGAAAATGTAAGAATTAGATATATCGCGGATAATATTGCCAGAGGATATGCATATGGCATGGATCTCAGAATAAATGGAGAATTTGTTGAGGGTACAGAATCTTGGTTTAGTTTTGGTTACTTAAAAACTGAAGAAAATATTGATAACAATGGTTATATTCCCAGACCAACTGATCAAAGATTAAAATTTGGAATTCTTTTTCAAGATTATGTTCCAAATATTCCGAATCTTAAAATGTTTATCAATCTTGTTTACAATACTGGGCTCCCTGGTGGATCCCCAACTTATGCAGATCCATATCAGTACAGAAAAAGATTACCAGATTATAAAAGAGCAGATTTAGGAATTTCGTATGTTCTTAAGAAAAATAAACTTTTCAAAAATATTAATGAGCTCTCCGTTGGATTAGAAATTTTCAATATGTTTAATATACAAAACTCTATTACAAACTCATGGGTTAGAGATGTATATACCAAAAGACAGTATAGTGTTCCAAACTATTTGACTCCTAGAATTTTCAATTTTAGTTTAGGTCTTAATTTTTAAGGATTAAATTTTTAATTTCCTTGACAACCAAATCAATCTCATTCTTTGTGTTATAAATGCTAAATGAAAATCTCAAAGAAATAAATTGGTTTTTATCATTATTTTGAATTTCTCTTAAAACATGTGATCCTAAATCACTACCACTCTGACAAGCACTTCCTTTTGAGCAAGCGATGCCTTTAAGATCTAATTTAAACATAAATAATTCAGCATTCTGTTTCTTGACAGGAATTGAAATATTAACAAGAGTGTATGTTGAATTTTCAAAATCATTGGATTTGCCATTGAATGTAATATTGTGGTTTAATTTAATGAGCTCTGTTATAAAATATTTTTTGAGCTTGGTTATATATATTTTTTCTTTTTTTAAATTATTTGTAGAATATTTTAATGCTTCAGACATGCCAAAAATATTGTGTACACATTCGGTTCCTGCTCTCACCCCTTTTTCCTGCATTCCACCAGTAAAAAATGGTCCAAGTTTCGTTTTATTATTTATATAAACAAATCCAACTCCTTTAGGACCATGAAATTTGTGAGCACTGGCGACAACAAAATCAATATTATATTTTTTGAGATCCATTTCATAATGACCAATGGATTGTACTGTATCACTGTGAAAATAAGCTGAATATTTTTTAGTAAGATCTGACACTTTGTTAATATCTAAAATATTTCCAATTTCGTTATTAATATGCATTAAGCTGACTAACGTTTTGCTATTTGAATTTGATAACAGGTTTTCTAAGTCCAAATAATCAACACTACCATCAGGCAAAATCTTAACATAGGAAACCTTAATTTTTTTATTTTTTTGAAGATCATCTACAGTGTGAGTAACAGCGTGATGCTCAATCTTAGAGGTTATTATGTGTTTAACCCCCAAATATTTTATGGAATTTCTAATAATTAAATTATCGCCTTCTGTCCCGCCACTAGTAAAGATAATTTCGGAATTTTTTACATTTAGGATTTTTGCTATTTCATTTCTTGAAAGTTCAATAATTGATCTTGCAGATCTACCATAGGAATGTGAAGATGATGGATT
>CABZIT010000043.1 GCA_902525795.1 uncultured Bacteroidota bacterium | reverse complement strand
TTTCTGATGATGAGCTAAATGATGACACATCTGTTTCTGATAATATTTCTGGTTTGTTGAACTCATCAATGGATATTTTTTATAGAACTGCTGCTTACGAATTCAGTTCTTCTTTTTTTAAAGTAAGGGGCCTAGACACTGAAAATGCCTCCTTGCATATTAACGGAATAAAAATGAATAAGATATATAACGGAAGACCACAGTGGAGCAATTGGGGAGGTCTGAATGATGTATTAAGAAACCAAGAGCTTTCTAATGGGTTAATACCATTGAAATATAGCTTTGGAGGAGCTTTGGGTTCCAACAATATTAATGTAAAAGCTTCCGAGTATGGACAAGGCGGTAGAGTTACTTACTCTTCGTCAAATAGAAGCTATGCAAATAGACTTATGGCATCTTATAATTCAGGGATGCTCAATGATGGGTGGGCATACTCCATTTCTATTGGGAGAAGATGGGGTGACGAAGGTTATCAAGATGCATCTTTTTATGATTCAAATTCTGCCTTTCTTTCGGTAGAAAAGATTTTAAATGATAATCACAGTTTAAACTTTGTTGCTATTTATGCACCAAATAGAAGAGGAAAAGTTTCTCCAAACACTCAAGAAGTTTATGATTTAAAAGGAACAAAATATAACGAATATTGGGGCTATCAAGATGGTGAAAAGAGAAATTCAAGGGTCAAAAGAGTTGTGGAGCCAATTGTGATTTTAAATCACGATTGGGAAATTAATGAAAGCTCATACCTAGAAACAAGTTTAGGCTTTCAATTTGGAGAATTGGGAAATAGCAGATTAGATTATGCTGGCGGGGGAAACCCAAGTCCTGCTTATTATCAAGATCTGCCAAGTTATTTTTTAGGTGATGAGGATGGTCCAAATTATGAAGGCGCTTATCTAGCACAGGAAAATTTTGTGAATAATGGTCAAATTAATTGGAATAGAATTTATGATGCAAACCTTACCAATGCTTCCGTGAATTTAGATGCAGCATATGTCTTATATGAAGATAGAGCGGACGATAAGCAACTAAGCTTTAATAGTGTTTTTTCACATCAAATTGATGACAACATAAAAGTAAGTGCAGCGATAAATCATAGGAGTTTATTGTCAGATAATTTTGCAGAAGTGACAGATTTATTAGGTGGGCTATCTTATTCGAATATTGACTCTTTTGACAATTTAGATTATAATTTATTAGATCCAAATAGTACAATTTTGGAGGGAGATAAATTTAAATATCACTATGAAATTGATGCAAAAGAGAGTAGTGTTTTCGCAATTTTTAATCATTCGTTTAATAAAATTGATTTTTATTATTCACTAAGCTTCACAGGAACTACCTATCAAAGAAATGGGATTTTTGAGAATGAGGCAAATGTAGGGAACTCATCTGGTAAAGGCAATAAAGTCTCATTTGATGGATATGGAGCAAAAGCAGGTTTTTCTTATAAATTTTCTGGCAAGCATATTTTAGATTTTAATGCTGCATATATAGAAAAGGCACCTTCAATTAGAAATACATTTACCAATTCTAGGGTCAATCATAATATTGTAGGAAGTGATGCAAATGGCTTAATTAATAATACCCCAATTTCCGTGGAAAAGATTAAATCCTTTGATGCAAATTATATTTTTAGAACCCCAATTTTCACGGGAAGAATTTCAGGATTCTATTCACACATCGAAGATGCAAATGAAATATCTTTTTATTATGCTGATGGATTAGTAGGCTTTTCTGAAGACAGTGAATTTGTTCAGGAGATATTACAGGGTATTAATAAAAAACACATGGGTTTAGAATTTGGAGTTGAAGCTCAAATTATTCCTTCATTTAAATTAAAGGCAGCATCTTCAATTGGACAATATACTTATGACAATAATCCTTATCTCTACTTGGGTGCTGATAATTATACTGTTCCCGTTGGACCTTCAAACTTAAAAAACTATAAATTAGCAGGTGGACCACAAAGAGCTTATTCTTTTGGATTTGAATATAGAGACCCAGATTATTGGTTTGTTGGTATAACTTCCAATTATTTTACCAATACATACGTGGATCCAAGTCCATTAACCCGAACGCAAAATTTTTATCTTTCACAAGATGGTCTTCCATTTAATGATTATGATTTGGATACAGCCCGAAATTTATTAAGACAAGAAAAGTTTGATGATTATTCAGTATTAAATATGATTGGTGGTAAGTCTTGGAAAATAGATGATTACTATATTGGTTTTTTTGCCAGCATAAATAATATTTTAGATAAGAAATATAGAACAGGTGGTTTTGAACAAGGAAGAAATGCTAACTACAGACAACTGCTTGAAGATGTTAACAAACCTAAAAGAGTTTTTGGCCCAAAATACTGGTATGGTAGAGGAACCAATTACTTTTTAAACTTATACTTTAGATTTTAAATAAAAAAAAATGGAATTAATAAAGAAAATATCAATTATAATTTTTGTATCAATTTTTACTTTTTCTTGTGTTCAGGATGATGATTATTCTGTTCCCCAAAGCGTTGGTTTGGAAGAAAATGAAAACTTAACTCAATTACTTTCTGAAATTGACAATGGTTCAGCAGACTTAATTTCTATTTCTGAAGCAAAAAGTTATTTTATTGAA
>CABZIT010000042.1 GCA_902525795.1 uncultured Bacteroidota bacterium | reverse complement strand
TTTATTTGATTATCTTTTGTTTGATCAAAAACAAAATCAATAACTTCTTTGTGTCTTTTCATAAATCTTACTGAACTTCCTGCTGCTGTTGCTGCATAGAATCTTCTGGCTGCAACTCTGAATGCACTAGCCTGCTTAAAATTTATTAGTAAATGTGCATAGGCTCCCATATTTATTGGCTCTTCTTGTGCCCAAACAATATCTTTTGCGTTGCTGTATTTTCTCAAAATAGATTTAATGTGATTTTTAGGAAGCGGAAATAGTTGCTCTAATCTAACAAGAGCAATATCATTTCTACCAAGTCGCTTTCTCTCTTCATCTAAATCATAGTAGAACTTTCCTGAAACAAAAACAAGAGAATTAACATTATTTACTTCCACTGATTCATCATCAATAATTTCACTAAAACTACCATTTGCAAATTCGTTTACTGACGAAAAAACACTACTATGCCTTAACAAACTTTTTGGGGTAAATACAATTAATGGTTTTCTAAACTTTGCTTTCATTTGACGTCTTAAAACATGGAACATATTTGCAGGCGTTGTACAATTCACAACAAAGAAATTATCTTTTGCGCACAATTGTAAATACCTTTCAATTCTTGCAGAGGAGTGCTCTGCTCCTTGACCCTCATACCCATGCGGTAAAAACAGTACAAGTCCATTCTGGGTCTTCCACTTGTCTTCCCCAGATGAAATATACTGGTCAATCACTATTTGTGCTCCATTACTGAAGTCTCCAAATTGAGCTTCCCAAATTGTTAATGAGTTTGGATCAGCCATAGCATAACCAAACTCAAAGCCTAAAACTCCATACTCAGACAATAAAGAGTTATAAATTGAGAAGTTTCCTGTATCGTTACCAAGATTATTTAAAAGCAAAATTTCTTCTTCGCTTTCTTCAACCTTAACAATTGCATGCCGATGTGAAAATGTTCCTCTTTCAACATCTTGACCAGAGATTCTTACATCATATCCTTCCATAAGTAAACTTCCATACGCCAAATGTTCAGCCATGGACCAATCTAACTTATCATTTTCAAACATTTCGAGTCTACTGCCAACTAGTCTTTTAATTTTATTAATGAATTTTTTTTCATTTGGTAACCTGGAAATTACCTCAGCTATTTTTTCAAGTTTTATTCTGGGAAAAGTAGTATCAATAGGTTTAGCCATTTCATGTTGGTTTACCCTAGTAAAACCTGACCAATCATTTCCCATAAAATGTGTTATATCTGTTTTTTCACTTTTTTTTGAGTCCTTTAATAAACCCTCTAATTTTAATTTATATTCTTCTTCAATCAGATTAACTTTATCTTCAGTGAGTAAATTTTCTTGAATTAATTTTGACACATAAATTGTCTTTGGATTTGGATGCTTTGAAATTATTTTATAAAGTTTTGGTTGTGTAAACCTTGGTTCATCCCCTTCATTATGGCCATATTTTCGATAACCAAGTAGATCAATGAAAACATCTCTTTTAAACTCTAATCTAAAATCTAAAGCAAATAATACTGCATGAACAACAGCTTCAACATCATCAGCATTTACATGTAAAACGGGCGACAATGTAACTTTGCCCACATCAGTACAGTAAGTACTAGATCTAGCATCTAAATAATTTGTGGTAAAACCAATTTGATTATTTATAACAATATGAATTGAACCTCCACACTGATAACCCTCAAGTCTAGACATTTGAATCAACTCATAAACAACACCTTGTCCAGCTATTGCTGCATCTCCATGAACAATTATGGGAAGAACTTTATCTAGATTCCCGTCGTATTTTCTGTCTAATTTAGATCTTGCAATTCCTTGAACAATTGGACCAACGGCCTCTAAGTGAGATGGATTAGGTGCAATATTTAAATTTATTTTTTTTCCATTTTCTGTAGTTCTTTGTGTTGTCCAACCCAAATGATATTTTACATCTCCATCAAATATTTTTTCTTTATAATCTTTTCCTTCAAATTCACTAAAAACACTTTTTGCTGACTTTCCAAAAATGTTTACAAGTGTACTTAGCCTGCCCCGGTGCGCCATCCCCATAACAAATTCCTCTACCCCATGATTTGCTGCTTCTTCAATTAATATGTCTAGTGCGGGGATAAGAGATTCTCCTCCCTCAAGAGAAAATCTCTTTTGACCAACAAATTTGGTGTGAAGAAAATTTTCAAAGGAAACTGCCTCAATTAGTTTCGTTAATAATTTAACCTTCTGGCTCCCTGAAAAATTCGGGTGATTGTTATTGACATTTAATTTATTTTGAATCCACTTGTTAATTAAAGGTTTTCTAATATACATATACTCAACTCCAATACTATCACAATATATTTCCTCTAAATGAGCAATGATAACTTTTAGCGGTTGTGGACCTAGGCCAATTATTTCTCCAGCGTTAAAAACAGTTTCTAAATCAGAGTCAGATAAATCAAAATTTTCAAGTTCAAGAGTTGGCATGTATGTTCTCCTTTCACGAACAGGGTTTGTTTTAGTAAATAAATGACCTCTAGTTCTATAGCCATTAATTAAATTTATAACCCTAAATTCTTTTAGAACTTTTTCAGGAACCTGAGGACTTACACCTTCAACTAACTCCTTTTGTAAAAAATCACTGTTTGCAAAATCATATCCTTGAAAAAAAGCTT
>CABZIT010000041.1 GCA_902525795.1 uncultured Bacteroidota bacterium | reverse complement strand
CACTTTGTTTTCAAACTGTATTTCATTTGCATCATAATCAATTTTATCAAAATTTACACTGTTTGATAAAGTTTCTGTTTTTACGTAATCAAGATTTCTTTTAATCGCATACTCAGTATCTTGATCACACGAAATCACAGTATTTATTCTATCTGTGACTTCGAAATATTTTATCTTTCTTAAATTTTGAATCTTACTTACGATTTCTCTAGCAATCCCCTCTAATCTGAGATCGTCATTAATCAAAATATCCAGGGCTACTGTTATATCCCCCTCATTTGCCACCAACCACCCTTCAATATCTTTAGTTGTAATATCAAAATCATCTAAACAGAAAGTTATTGTTTTTTTATCAATTAATAAATCAATAGAACCATTTTTTTGAAGCTTATTTATTTCATCAATTTCAATTTTATTTGTTGCTTCAACAACAAGATTCATACTTTTTCCAAATTTTGGCCCAAGTTTTTTAAAATTTGGTTTTATTGACTTTACTATTATATTGGACTCACCCTCAATAAATTCGATTTTTTTTACATTAACCTCATTTTTAATCTCTTGAGAAACAGATAAAATTAGCTGTTTTTCTTTTTCATTACTTACAGGAATTAAAATTTTATTTAAAGGCTGTCTTACTTTTATTTTTTCTTTTGCTCGCAGCGATAAAGTTAATGATGAGATTACTTGTGCATAACCTACCTTCTTTTCTAAATCCTGATCAATTTTATTGTTATCTGAAACAGGAAAATCTTCAAAATGAACACTTAAATAATTTTTACCAATTTCTGTCTTCTTAGTCAAATCTAAAAATAACTTTTCCATAAAGAAAGGAGCCAAAGGGGCAGAAACTCTACAAACATCAGTCAAAACAGTATGTAATGTTTGATAAGCTGAAATCTTATCTGCTTGGAATTCTCCTTTCCAAAACCTTCTCCTACTAAGCCTTACATACCAATTGCTCAAATTATCAATTACAAATGAATTAATAAGTCTTGCGGCTTTTGTTGGTTCGTAATTATTATAATGAGAATCAACTTTTTTAATTAGAGTATTTAGTTCAGAAATAATCCATCGATCAAGCTCTGGTTTTTCATCATGCGGAATTGTTTTTTCGGAAAAATTGAAATTATCAATATTAGCATACAAAGCAAAAAAAGAGTAGGTATTATATAGTGTCCCAAAAAATTTTCTTTTAACTTCATCTATTCCGGTCAAATCAAATCTAAGATTATCCCACGGATTTGCATTCGAAATCATATACCATCTAGTGGCATCTGGACCATACTTTTCTAAAGTTTCAAAGGGGTCAATTGCATTTCCTAACCTTTTTGACATCTTTTGACCATTCTTGTCTAATACTAGTCCATTTGAAATTACATTTTTGTATGAAATTTGATCAAAAACTAACGAGCTAATTGCATGCAAAGTATAAAACCAACCTCTAGTTTGGTCAACTCCTTCAGCAATAAAATCTGCAGGAAAAAATTTGTTATTATCAATATAATCTTTGTTTTCAAAAGGATAGTGCCACTGTGCGTATGGCATACTACCAGAATCAAACCACACGTCAATTAAATCTGACTCCCTAAACATTTTTTTTCCAGATTTTGATACAAGAATTATTTGATCTACGACATTTTTGTGCAAATCTATTTTTTTGTAATTCTCTTCACTAAAATCATTTACTTTAAAATCAGAAAAAATATTATTTTCCATAAATCCAGCTTCTACAGAGTTTTTAATTGCATGAATTAATTCCTCAATTGATCCAATACATATTTCCTCCTTTCCATCCTCTGTTCTCCAAATTGGTAATGGAATTCCCCAAAATCTTGATCTTGACAAATTCCAATCATTAACGTTTTCAAGCCACTTTTCAAATCTTCCCTCCCCAGTTGATTTTGGTTTCCAATTAATTTTCTTGTTTAAATCAACCATTCTTTTACTAATGGAAGACGCTTTGATAAACCAAGAGTCTATAGGATAATATAAAATAGGCTTATCCGTTCTCCAACAATTTGGATAACTGTGTTTATACTTTTCTACTTTAAATGCTTTATTTTCTTCCTTTAATTTAATAGCAATTTCAACATCTACAGATTTATCTGGCTGATTATGATCTTTATAATATTCGTTTTTTACATATTTTCCAGAAAGTTCTTTCATTTCCTTTCTAAACTTACCAGTTAAATCAACTAATGGGACTAAATCCCCATATTCGTTTTTTACTAACATTGGAGGAATAGGAGGGTTAGCTTGTTTTGCAACCAGTGCATCATCAGCACCAAATGTTGGAGCCGTATGTACAATTCCTGTTCCGTCTAATGTTGTTACAAAATCCCCACAAATCAATCTGAATGCATTTTCTGGAGCCTCAAAAGGTTTGCAATACTCTAATAATTGATGATATTTTATATTTTCAAGATCTGAACCCTTAAAAAACCCAATTTTTAAAAAAGGGATTTTTTTCGAATCAAATTCATAATCTTGAATTTCATTGATTTCATTGATTTCATAGTAATTTCCTGAAAACTGTTTACTAACCAGCTCTGATGCAACTATAAAATTTCCTTTAATGCCTGTATATTGATTATATGATGTTATCAGAGAATATTCAATTTTTGGTCCAACAGTAAGAGCTGTATTACTTGGAAGTGTCCAAGGAGTAGTTGTCCAGGCCAATACAAAAGTTTCCAATCCACCTTGTAAAAACTTAGGTAAATCTTCATCGACTAACTTAAACTGCGCAGTAACTGTTGTGTCTGTCACATCTTGATATGTACCAGGTTGATTTAATTCATGTGAACTTATTGCAGTTCCAGCTTTTGGGGAGTATGGCTGAATTGTATAACCTTTATACATC
>CABZIT010000040.1 GCA_902525795.1 uncultured Bacteroidota bacterium | reverse complement strand
CATTGCTCTAAGGTCCATATTTTATCTTGTGCAAAAGAAATGCTAGCTATAAGCATGCAAAACTTTAAAATTTTAATTTTTTTCATATTTGCCAAATAATATTATTCCTCTAATTCTCTAGAATTTTCATCTTGTCTTCTTCTTATTTCATCTTCGTCTTCTCCTTGAATGGTATTCCACACTTTGATTTTATCATTCTCTTTTACTCCTTTTATAATTTCTACATTGATTCCGTCAGAAATTCCAACTTCAACTTCTTTTGTAATGAATGAACCATTTTCGTTTTGTATTTCAACAAAAGGTTTGTCTGTGATTCTATTAAACTGTAATAGGGATTCATTGATACATAAAATATTCTCTTTTTGACCAATTGACATGATTGCATTTGCACTGTATCCGGCTCTTACATTAACACTCTCAGGTATTTCAACATCAGCTTTTATTCTAAACTGAACGGCACCTCCTAATTCAATGCCTTTTGGAGCAACAAATGTCAACTTAGCATCGAATTCTTCTTTTTCAAGTGCACCTAAAAGCACCTTGATTTTTGAACCCTCAGCAAGTTTTGCGACTTCAGTTTCATCAACTTGTCCTTCGAAGATCATTTTAGTCATGTCTGCAACGGTCGCAATTGTAATTCCTGCATTGAAATTATTACTTTCAATAACCTGATCCCCTTCTCTAACAGGTATTTCTAATATAGTACCGGAAATTTGTGCTAAAACATTAGTGTTTGCTGATGCTCCACCTGTCAGAGTTCCTTTTTTTATAATCTTAAAATCATTTTCGGCTTGTCTTAAGGATTCCAAATTTTGTTCCATTGACAATTGACTATTTTCAAAATCTTGTTTGGAAATTACTCCCTTTTCATATAATTTTTCGCTTCTATCAAAAAGTTTTTTTGCATTGTCAAAGGATAATTTTGATGAGTTAATCCTACTGGTTGCACTTAATAATGCTTGTTCATTAGGTACCACCCTAATACTTGCTATTAAGTCTCCTCTCATTACAATATCACCCTCCTCTACAAAAATTTTATCTATAATACCGCTTACCTGTGGTTTCAATTCGATTTCATCTTCCGGATTTAATTTTCCCGTGGCCACAACCTCTGTTACAATCGAAGTATAAAAAGGTTGTTCTGTCTTATAATCAATAATTGAAGCAGTATTTGAGTCATTAAAATATTTTAATACAAATAGTAATGAGAATACTACCAAAATTATAACAATATATTTAATTGAATTTTTCATTTTTAAAATTTAAAATTAATTATTCTTCTCTTAATGCATCTATAGGTTTAATGCTAGTTGCTCTATTAGCAGGAATTAATCCAATTAGAGTTCCAAAAAGTACCAATATAATTACTGCAACAAAAACTACAAATATTGATACTGATGCATTAATTAGAATGGAATCAGGGCCACTTCCGTAAGCAGAATCCATTGCAATTAATATCCATCCTCCACTAATAATACCAAATATCCCAGCTATTATTGTCAAAAAAATAGATTCAAGTACAATTTGCCTTTTAATTTCAAAAGGAGTTGCGCCAATAGCTCTTCTAATACCAATTTCTTTTGTTCTTTCTTTAACCGTTATGAGTAATATATTTCCAATTGCAAATACCCCAGCGATTAATGTAGCAATTCCAACAAACCAAGTCAAAAATTGCATTCCATTTAAAAAACCTTCAAGCCTATCAAATAATTCTCCCAAATTAAAACTACCAAAAGCGCGTTCATCATCAGGGTGAACATAGTTTAGATTTTTAAGTGCAAGTTTAACATCTTTTTCAATCTGTCTTATATGAAATCCTTGTTCACCTGTAACTGTAATCCAGCCAATGTTGTCACCCTGGTTATAGACCTCCTGAAAAGTTGTAAAAGGTATGTGTAAATCTCCTCCAAAATCAAAGTCGCCTTGCTCAAAAAGGCCAACTACCTTATAACTGATATCATTAATTTTTATAAACTCTCCGATTACCTTTTCATCCACCGCAAATAATTGTTTGTATACGTCATCGGAAATAACAGCTACCTTTTTTCTGTCATTAATATCCAATTGATTAATAAATCTTCCGCTAATAAGATTTTTCTTTTGAATTTCATCAAGCAAAGGGAAATCACCTGAAATTCCAAAATTATCATATTGAACTCCCCTTACAACCTGTGCGTCTCTAGCATTTCTGGGTAATAAAAACTTAATACCTTTTACCTGGTTTTTAATTTTTTCAAGCTGTGAAAGTTTTAACCCAGGATATCTTCCTTGCTGAAAACCCTTGAAAGCTTTACTTGTTGTTTGTCCCCAAATAAAGACACTATTAGTAGCATAGTCACCAAATTGAACACTGAACTTATTTTCGATTCCTTTTGCAGAACCTAAGAGACCGATTAACAATAAAATTCCCCACCATACACCAATCATTGTAATTATAGTTCTTAACTTATTTTTAGTTAAGCTCTCTCTCAGTTCTTGCCACGTGTCTTTATCAAATAAGAATCTAAACATATTACTCGTCTCTTAACGCTTTAATTGGCTTAACCCCAGCAGCTCTTTTAGCTGGTATGTACCCAGCAATTGTACCAGAAATTATCAAAGTAATTGTTGCAGCTATTACAAGATTACTACTTACCTGAGGATCAGTAATCCAATAATCTTCTAAATTAAATGCATTTAAAATTCCTCCGCCGATTAACAGTCCAATATATCCTGAAATAGCAGTAATAAAAATTGATTCCAAAATTATTAATAGTACAATTGAATTTGGAGTAGCACCCAGAGCCTTTCTAATTCCAATTTCCTTTGTTCTTTCCTTCACAATAAATATCATAATATTACTAATTCCAACAACCCCAGCTATCAATGTTCCCATGCCAATAATTAATACTAGAACGGCCAAAGCACCATTAAACTGGTTAATTTCTTGCGCCTCTCTTGCTCTATTTCTTGCGCGAATAGCTGATTGATCATCTTTTGCAACGAATAAAATTTC
>CABZIT010000039.1 GCA_902525795.1 uncultured Bacteroidota bacterium | reverse complement strand
ATGAATTATAAATATTAATATTTTCGATTTTTATTTTATCAATTTCGCTTTGTAAGATAATGGGGTCAATTACAACTCCATTACCAATAATATTAATTTTATTTTCATGAAAGATACCTGACGGAATTGTATGTAAGACATATTTTTTATTATTAAAAACCAAGGTATGTCCAGCATTAGGGCCACCTTGAAATCTCGCAATTATATCATAATTAGATGATAAAACATCAACTATTTTTCCTTTTCCTTCATCTCCCCATTGTAAGCCTAACAATAAATCTATTTTCATTTATTTTTTATTTTTCTTGCCATAAAAATATAGTGAGTGACTTTGAATTTTAACATCAAATATATCCTCAATGGTTTCTTTTATTAAATTAATTCTTGGGTCACAAAATTCAATTACTTCATCATCTAATATTAAATGATCATGTTGTTTATTAAAATAGCATTTCTCATAGGATGCTTGATGATCAGATGAAAATTGATGTTTTCTTACCAAAGTGCATTCTAGAAGTAATTCAATAGTATTATATAATGTTGCTCTGGAAACTCTATATTTTTTATTTTTCATTTTTATGTAGAGTGATTCAATGTCAAAATGAAATTTTGTTTCATAAACTTCCTTTAAAATTGCATATCTCTCAGGAGTTTTTCTGAATTGTTTTTTTTCTAAAAAATCTGTGAAAACATTTTTGACAATTTCATAATCAGATTTACTTTTTTGAGTACTCATATTTAAGTTATTTCCTTTTAATTTTATCAATTCCTTTGAGAAGCTTTAGTTTTTTGACCAATTTATTGATTTCCCTTGTTGTTTTAACACTTATAACAATATTTCCGATAAATAGGCCACTGTCTGTTTCAAAATTAAGTCTTTTCATATTAATATTCATATTTTCTGAAATCACCTTTGTTATCTCATTAAGTAGTCCTATTGTATCAATTCCTGTTATTTCAATATTTACTGTAAATCCTTCTTGACTAGAATCAATCCATTTGGCTTTAATTATCCTGTAGTCATAATTTGATTGAAGGCTTACAGCATTGGGACATGTTTTTTTATGAATTTTTATTCCATCGTTGATAGTCACAAATCCAAACACTTTGTCCCCAGCTATTGGATTACAACATGGTGCTGTTTTATAGTCTAATTTTTCTTCATCATTTCCAAAAACCAAGGAATCATATTTTGATGTTATTTCAGATTCATTTGAAAACTTATTTTCAGATTCAGAAATTTTTTCTCTTGTAATTTTCTTTTTAATGAAATTAAAAAACTTATTTCCTCGAGAAGTGGCAAATTTCTTAATTTTTTCATTGTCAATAGTATTAATCCCTACTCTATAAAATAAATCTTGACTCGTAGAAAGTTTAAAATATTTTTGAAGTTCTTTGATTATTCCATCATTGAAATTAATTTTTAAATGCTTCAATTTCCTTTTTAAAATTTCTTTTCCATCATTCGCTAAATTTTTCTTTTCCTCATTTAGGGTGGCTTTTATTTTAGACTTAGCTTTTGCTGTAGTTGCATAATCCAACCAGTTAGCACTTGGTTTAATTTTATCAGAGGTAAGAATTTCAATTCTATCTCCACTAGAAAGTTTTCTATTCAATGGAACCAGTTTGCCATTTACTTTTGCTCCTCTTGTTTTTAATCCAATTTCTGTGTGGATGGCAAAGGCAAAGTCGAGTGGGGTAGCCCCCTTAGGTAATGACTTTAAGTCACCTTCAGGTGTAAAAACAAATATTTCTTTAGCATAAAGATTTAGTTTGAATTGCTCCACAAAATCTACAGCATTTGTTTCTGGATTTTCAAGGGCCTCTTGAAGTTTATTAATCCAGGAATCTAAATTATCATTTGATCCTTCTTTTTGTTTGTATTTATAATGAGCTGCATACCCCTTCTCTGCTATCTCGTTCATTCGCTCACTTCTTATTTGAACTTCAACCCATTTATTTTTTGGCCCAACTACAGTTATATGTAATGCTTCATATCCTGTTGATTTTGGTGCAGAAATCCAATCCCTTAATCTAGTAGGGTTGGGGGTAAAATGGTCAGTAACTATTGAATATATTTTCCAGGCGATAAATTTTTCCTTTTCAGGCTTGGACTTATATATTATTCTTACAGCGAATTTATCATAAACTTCTTCAAAAGAAATTCCTTGCCTTATCATTTTATTATTAATAGAAAATATGGATTTAGATCTTCCTTTAATTTCATATTTTAATTTTTCTTTTATCAAAGTACTATTGATAATTGAATTAAATTTTTTTATGTAATTATTTTGGTTTTTTTTACTTTCAGCTAATTTTTTAGAAATTTCATCATACGTCTCTGGATCGGTATATTTCAGACCCAAATCTTCTAATTCAGTTTTGATATTATATAAACCAATTCTATGTGCTAAAGGTGCATATATGTAGAGTGTTTCAGATGCTTTTTGAATTTGCTTTTCATAAGGCATGCTCGAAAGAGTTTGCATGTTATGAAGCCTGTCAGCAATCTTTATAATAATAACTCTAACATCTTCATTTAAGGTTAACAGCATTTTCCTGTAGTTTTCCGCTTGAATAGAAACATCAGAGTATCCTTTGGAATTTAATTTTCCTATTTTTGTAAGACCATCAACAATTTTTGAAATATTTTTTCCAAATTCTTTTTGAATATTCTCTAGGGTGTGGTTTGAATTATCTTCAACTACATCATGAATAAGAGCTGCTGCAATTGATACAGCATCTAACCCAATTTCTGAGGCAACAATTTTGGCAACTGAGATTGGATGGAATATGTAAGCTTCGCCGGATTTTCTGCGTTGGAATTGATGGGCATCAACAGCGTAATCAAAAGCCTTTCTGATTAATTTTTTATCTTCTTTATTTAAAGATTGATAACTAATTTTTAGAAGTTCTTTGTACTCTTTTGTTAGTAATTTTTTTTCTGTTTCAATATCACGTACAGACATACTTTAAATTTAGTGTAATAGAGGTTAATAGACAATTTCTTTATAGAATATTTAAGAACCCTATAATTCAAATTTGGATTGTCTATTTATTTCATAAAGAATAATTGCACAGGATACCGATACATTTAGTGAATCAATATCATTGTCCATTGGAATTTTAATTTTCATATCTGAATTTTCT
>CABZIT010000038.1 GCA_902525795.1 uncultured Bacteroidota bacterium | reverse complement strand
AAAACATTTGTATTCATGGACTATCGAATTAGAGATAAAAATAGTACAGCATTTACATATGTTTTACCCTTTAAAAAAGATGAGGCTTTAATTGAGCATACATATTTTTCTAAAAATGAATGCAACAAAAAAGTTTATGAGAAATATATTAAAGAATATTTAGAAAAATATTATAGAGACACAAATTATGTAATAAAAAAAACCGAATATGGAACAATCCCAATGACCACATATCCTTTTTACAAAAACTCAACTAAAAAAATTACTAAAATTGGAACGGCGGGAGGTTGGGTAAAAGCTTCAACTGGATATTCTTTTAAAAATTGTGAAAAATATTCATTAAAAATTATTGAAAACATTAAGAAGCAAAAAGATTTGCGAATAGTAAGAAAAAAAAGGTATTATTTTCTAGATAAAATTCTGCTAGGTGTACTCTCTAAATATAATAACAGAGGTGAAACTATATTCTATAGAATGATAAAAAGAAATTCTACAAAGAAAATATTAAGATTTTTAGATGAAGAGAGTACATCATTAGATATTTTAAAAATTATCTTCTCAATGAGATCAGTACACTTTATTTTAATTTTTTTCAAAAGCTTCTTTAGAAAAACTCTATAAATTCTCTTTTTTGATAAGATTTAACGCTGAACCCTCATCATACCACTTAATTTGTGATTCATTGTACGAATGATTTAAATTAACGATATCAGTAGTACCATCAGCGTGCTTAAGTTCAACAATTATTCGCTTCCCTGGTAAAAATTTGTCAAGGTTTAAAAAACTAATAAGATCGTCCTCTTGAACTAAGTCATAATCAGATTCATTTTGAAAGGTTAGCGCTAACATTCCTTGTTTTTTTAAATTAGTTTCATGAATTCTAGCGAAAGATTTTACAATGACTGCACAAACTCCAAGATGTCTTGGCTCCATTGCAGCATGTTCTCTTGATGACCCTTCACCATAATTATGATCTCCAACAACAATTGTTTTGATATTATTTGCTTTATAATCTCTTTGAGTATCAGGAACACCACTATACTCACCTGAAAGGTGATTTTTAATAAAATTAGTTTTCATATTGAAACTATTAACAGCACCAATTAGGCAATTATTAGAAATATTATCCAAATGACCTCGATACCTTAACCATGGCCCTGCCATTGATATGTGATCAGTTGTACATTTTCCATGTGCTTTAATAAGTAGTCTAGCATCATTGATTTCTCTGCCAATTGGGGCAAAGGGATTTAATAATTGTAATCTATCAGATTTTGGATTTACTGAAACATTCACATCCGTACCATCCTCTTCAGGCTCAACATATCCTGAATCTTCACAATCAAAACCTTTTGATGGAAGCTCTACTCCCACAGGTGGATCTAGCATTACCTCTTCACCATTTTCATTTGTTAACGTATCTTTTGTAGGGTCAAAATCTAATTTACCTGCTATTGCTATCGCAGCCACGATTTCTGGTGATCCAACAAATGCATGGGTATTTGGGTTTCCGTCAGCTCTTTTTGAAAAATTTCTGTTAAAAGAATGAACAATAGTATTTTTTTCTTGACCCTTCAAATCGCTTCGATCCCACTGTCCAATGCAAGGACCACATGCATTTGTAAAAATTGTTGCGTTAAGATCTTCAAAAATTTTAAGAATACCATCCCTCTCAGCGGTATATCTAACCTGTTCAGAACCAGGATTAATTCCAAAATCAGATTTTGTAGTTAATTTTTTTTCAATAGCCTGTTTCGCAATTGATGCAGCTCTAGTTAAATCCTCATAAGAAGAATTTGTGCAAGAACCTATTAATCCCCAATCAACTTTTAATGGCCAATCATTTTCTCTTGCCTTATTTCCAATCTCAGAAACTGGCGTAGCTAAATCAGGTGTAAAAGGACCATTTAGGTGTGGTTTAAGATTAGAAAGATTAATTTCAATTACTTGATCAAAATATTTATTGGGAGATTCATAAACTTCTGAATCAGCAGTCAAATATTCTTTTATTTTATTTGCCTCATGAGCAACATCAGCACGGCCAGTAGCTTTAAGATATCTTTCCATTGATTCGTCATATCCAAAGGTAGATGTAGTTGCGCCCACCTCTGCTCCCATATTACATATGGTTCCTTTACCTGTACAAGAAAGAGCTTTGGCACCAGGCCCAAAATATTCTATTATGCAACCGGTACCCCCTTTAACAGTGAGGATACCTGCAACTTTTAATATAACATCTTTAGCAGATGTCCATCCATTTAATTTTCCGGTTAACTTTACACCTATGATCTTAGGGAATTTTAATTCCCATGGCATACCTGCCATAACGTCAACAGCATCAGCCCCTCCAACTCCAATTGCTATCATACCCAATCCTCCAGCATTTACAGTATGTGAATCAGTACCAATCATCATTCCACCTGGAAAAGCATAGTTTTCTAAAACTACTTGATGTATTATACCAGCACCAGGTTTCCAAAAGCCAATACCATATTTATTAGAAACATCTTTTAAAAAATCGAATACTTCACTACTTACTTTATTTGCTTGTTGTAAATCTTTTTTTGCTCCAATTTTTGCTTGAATTAAATGATCACAGTGAACAGTAGTGGGCACAGCTACTTTTGGTTTACCAGCCTGCATAAACTGAAGTAAAGCCATCTGAGCAGTAGCATCTTGACAAGCGATCCTGTCAGGTTTAAAATCTACGTAATCAACTGATCTTTTGAATTCAGTAATTTTGTTACTCCACAAGTGAGAATATAAAATTTTTTCAGAAAGTGTAAGTGGCTTGTCTATAAGATTTTTAGCTTCATCAACTTTTTTTACAATTTTTGAATAAACTTCTCTTATAACATTAAAATCAAAAGCCATTTATTATAATTTGAGTTAGCTGACATAGCGAAATTAAAAAAATTTGAGCAGTAACATTGAAAAAATAAGCACTATTTCTTCAGCCAATTACTATAAAATTCACAATCCTTAAAATCATTACTTATCTTAATATATGTATCATTTATTTTTTCTGCTTGCCAATTTTCAATCTCTTTTAACTGTTTATTCTGCAGTGCTAGTTTTTGGATCTTTATGTAGTCTTTAGAAAAATTGGCAACATGTTCATCATATCTATTGGATACGCTTAAAATTTTAAATTTAATTCTATTTATTCTGTCCTCGTCTTGCAAAACAGAGCTAATCTCTCCTTCTTTTAAATTTGCAATTTGAGAGTATAATTCAGGATCCATTTTAGTTAATTCAAAACTATAATCTTGGGTCTCTGGATTAATCAGTAAACCCCCATCATTTTTAGTTTCAATTTCATCGCTAGCTTCTCTTGCTGCATCAGAAAATGAGATTTCATTTGAAATAATCTTTTCTCTTATTAAATTAATTCTTTCCTTAGCTAAATCAATCTCTTTTTTACTAATCTCAGGTCTTAACAATATATGTCTAACATCGTATTCCTGACCTCTAATTTTTTCTAAAAAAATTATATGATAGCCTGCTTCTGTTTCAAAAGGCTCAGAAATTTCGCCTTCTGATAGAGAAAATGCAACTTCGTTGAATTCACGCATCATTTGTGATGTTTTTCTGTTAATAGAATACTTACCACCCTTACTTCTCGAACCTGGATCTTGACTGTATAAAACAGCTTTAGAAATAAAACTTGCTCCATTATCAATTACATCAGCCTTAAACTCTTCAAGTTTACGGATTACTTTTTCTTTTTCATTTTGAGATACTTTAGGATATACAACAATTTGAGAAACCCTAAGCTCAGTACCAAATACTGGTCTATCGTTCTTTGGAATGGAGTTAAAAAACTGCCTTACTTCTTCAGGAGTTATTTCTATATCATCAATAATTGATTGTTGCATTCTCTTAGAAAGCTCAGTACTTCTATTTAATTCAATCATTTCCGATCTTAAATCTTGTTCAGAGTCTTTTTTGTAATAATCTAATAATTTCTCCATTGAACCGATTTGATTTGCAATAGCATTTATTTGCTGGTCAACAAAAGAATTTATTTCCTGCTGATCAACTTCAATGCTATCTTGGATAGCATGATGTTGATATAGCTTATCTTCTAAAAGTTTTCCAAAAACCTGACACTCATTAATATTATCCATTGAAATACCAGAAACTTTTAACTGTGTGTATTGTTTTTGAATGTCGGATGATAAAATTAAAAAATCTCCAACAACTGCTGCTACTCCATCAATTTTCTCTCTTTCTTGGGCCTCAGTAGGAAAAGAAAGTAATAGAAATAACAAAAAAGTAGTAGAAAAATTAAAAAATTTCAAGTTCATTATTTTGTATTGCATTTTTTATAAGATCAGTTTTAATCAATTGTGTTAATTTTTTTTTTCTCTGATTAATTGACATGTATTCAAGAGTTGGAAAAACATAATCAATAGGTGCATAACTACCTATTT
>CABZIT010000037.1 GCA_902525795.1 uncultured Bacteroidota bacterium | reverse complement strand
TTGACGAGGGCAGTACAGTAATGAGTAAAGAATCTAACTCACAATTAGCCAGAAGACAAGAAAAATTCATTAGGGATTTGAAAACAGCATTAATAAGAATTGAAAATAAGACATATGGAGTTTGTAGGGTTACTGGAAAGTTAATTTCCAAAGAAAGATTAAAACTAGTGCCTCATGCTACCCTAAGCATTGAAGCGAAAAACATGCAAAAATAGATATATTTTGCAGTCTTTTTTATTAGCAAATAATGATTAATGATCATTTAAAAGATTTAATTAAAGATTTACCTCATAAGCCAGGCGTTTATAAATTCTTAAACAGCTCGAATAAGATAATTTACATTGGAAAGGCGAAAAATTTAAAAAAAAGGGTTTCTTCATATTTTAATAGAAGTATTAAGGACGAAAAAACAAATACTTTAGTTTCTAAAATCAATTCTTTTTCAATTGTTATAGTCGAATCGGAAACAGATGCATTATTGCTGGAGAATAATTTGATAAAAAAATTTAAGCCCAAGTATAATATTCTATTAAAAGATGGTAAATCTTATCCCTGGATTTGTGTTAAAAATGAAAGATTCCCAAGAATTTTTTTAACGAGAAAAGTAATTAACGATGGTTCTAGTTATTACGGCCCATACACTAATATCAAAACTGCATACACACTTCTAGAATTAATAGATAATCTATTTCCAATACGTAAATCAAATTATAATTTTTCTGAAAAAATTATCAATGATCCCAAAAATACTTTTTACTTGAACGTTTTAAGAAAAAAAGGGCATTTTATAATAACTGGTTTTGATATGGAAAATAACAAGATTGATAATAATTTCATTACAGAAAAAGAATATTCAGAAATTATTCTGGCTGTAAAAAATATGCTTCAGGGAAAATTCAAAAAATCAAGAGATAAAATTAAAAAGCAGATGATGAATTACTCAAAAAATGAAGAATTTGAGTTAGCAGAAGAGTGCAAAATGAAAATAATGGCTCTTGAAAATTATCAGTCAAAATCCACAATCGTCAATCCTAAAATTAAGAATTTAGACATTTATACTATTATATCTGATTCATCGCATGCTTTTATAAATTATATCCAAGTAAATAACGGGTCGATTATTTGTTCTTTCAATACTTACGTTAAGAAACAATCAATCTTAGACGAAAAACAAATTTTGGAGCAACTCGTTAGTCAAATTAAGTTGAAATTTAAATCCAATTCCAATGAGATGTGTTCAAATATTTATATCGAAGCTCTAAGCTATAAAAAAGCTTATGTTCCGGAGGTTGGTGACAAGAGTCATTTAGTAAAATTGTCTTTATTAAATATTAAAAACTATAAATTAAAAGAGTTTAAAAATTTAAAAAATAAATTTAAAACCGGTTCACAGTTTAGGGTTCTAAGTACATTAAAAGATGATTTATGTTTAGAAGAATTGCCTACTCATATTGAGTGTTTTGATAATTCCAATTTTCAAGGCAGCTATCCTTCGTCAGCATGCGTTGTTTTTAAAAATGGTAAACCTTTAAAATCTGAATACAGACATTTTAATATTAAATCAGTTGATAAACCTGATGATTTTGCATCTATGGAGGAAGTTGTACTACGAAGATACAAGAGGTTAATAAATGAGCAAAGAGATTTGCCTCAACTTATAGTAATTGACGGAGGTAAAGGACAATTATCATCTGCATTAAAGTCATTGAAACAACTTAATTTAGATAAAAAGATAACGTGTATCGGGATTGCTAAGAGATTAGAGGAAATTTATTTACCATTTGAAAGTACGCCGATATACATTGACAAAAAATCTGAATCCTTAAAATTAATTCAAAAATTAAGAGATGAGGCTCACCGATTTAGTTTGAGGCAACATAGAAATAGAAGGGATAAGATTTTTTTAACATCAGAGTTAGAAGAAATTCATGGAATCGGTCAAAAAACAATAGCTACATTAATTAAAAACTTTAAATCCGTAAATAATATTAAAAAAACCAATATTGATGAACTTGGTAAAGTAGTTGGATCCAAAAAAGCTGCGTTTATTTCTAATTATTTTATAAGTCAAAATGAATAATAAATTTTATTTTTTAATTGCAGTTTTTATTTTTCATATTAATGTTTGTTCTCAAAAAATAAATCCATTTCAGCCAGGTGAGTGGTTCAAATATAAAATTACTTATAGTGGTATTTTTAAAGCTGGAGAAGCAACTGTTGAATTGACAGATGGAGTTGTAAATAACAAAATGGTATTTCATGCTAAAATGAATGCAAGATCCACTGGACCAATAAATCTTTTTTTCAAAGTAAAAGATAGATATGAAAGTTATTTTACTCCTGAGGAGATAATTCCATTAAAATTCATTCGTGATATTAATGAAGGTGGACATACAAAAAACCTCAATATTTTATTTGATGATAATAAAAGTACTGCTACTGTAATTGATTTTAAGAAAAATAAAAGGATGAATTTTTCAACCTACACAAACGCTCAGGATATGGTCTCTGTTTTTTATTTTTTGAGAAGGTTTTTTAAAATGGAAGATCTCAACGAAAATAATGAAATAAGTGTTAATATGTTTTTTGATTCTGAAAATTATGTTTTGAAAGTTAAGTATTTGACAAGTGAATTTATAAATACTACTTTTGGAAAAATATATTGTTACAAAATACAGCCTTATGTTCAGTCAGGAAGAGTTTTTAAAAAAGATGAAAGCTTAACAATGTGGATTACAGCTGACAAAAACAGAGTCCCTATCAAAATGAAAGCTGATTTATTAGTTGGATCTGTAAAAATTGATTTAGAGTCTTTTAGCAGTCTAACATATCCTTTTGAAGTTCAATTTGATTAAAATGAAAAAGATATTTCAAATTTTCTTAATATCTATTTCAATAACCATATTAATTTATTTCATTCAGTCTTTTTTGTCTTTTGACAGCAGTTCTATTTTATTAAATGATATTAAAGAAAAACCTAATTTACAATTTGGGTTTAATTTCAATGATTATAATGTTGAAAGAGATACGATTAAATTTGGAGATAGCTTTGGTGAAATTTTAGCTGCAAGGAATTTAAGTTATCCAAAAATTTATAAAATTGTTGAAAACATAAAAGATTCATTTGACGTTAGATGGTTAACAGTTGGTAAAGCATTTACAATTCTTTCCTCAAAAGATTCATTAAATACTCCAAAATATTTTATTTATCAGCCTAATTTATTGAATTATGTGGTTGTTGATTTTGCAAATAAAGATTCCATTACTGCGTACAATAAAACCAAACCTTTTAAAATTTTCAGCAGAGAAACATCAGGAATTATAAACAATAGCCTTTCGGAAACCATGGACCAGAACGGACTGCCGTGGGAGCTAATAAATAAACTTTCTGATATTTACGCTTGGACAATTGATTTTACCAGAATTAAAAAAGGAGATAAATTTAAAATTGTTTACAAGGAAAGATATATTGAGGATTCAGTTTTAGTTGGAATAAAAAGTATTGATGCTGCTTATTTCGAGCATGAAAATCAAAATTTATATGCGTTTAATTTTTTAGTTGATTCAACAAAAAATATTACTGAATTTTTTGATGAAAACGGTAAAAGTTTACAAAGAACATTTTTAAAATCTCCACTCAGATTTAGCAATATATCCTCAAGATATAACCTTAAAAGAAGGATAGCATATTATGGGAATAAGGTAAGACCACATAGAGGAACTGATTTTGCTGCTCCAATAGGAACTCCAATTATGGCAACAGCTTCTGGTAGAGTGGTAAAATCGTCATACACAAGAGGAAATGGATATTATGTAAAAATAAAACATAATGATACTTATTCGACTCAGTATTTGCATATGCAAAAAAGAGGTAGGGTTAAGCAAGGTTCATATGTTAAGCAGGGTGATGTGATTGGAAAAATCGGAATGACAGGAAATACATCTGGTCCGCATGTTTGTTATAGATTTTGGAAAAATGGAATGCAAGTTGACCCATTTAAACAAAAATTACCGCCAGGAAAACCAATTCCTAAAAATTTAAATTCTAAATTTACTGAGCATTTAATCCCTTTAAAAACTATTTTAGATAATATAAATTATAATTAATGCCTTTAAACCAAAAAAACCCTACTCTCACAGATTCTTGGAAAAAATTAAAAGAACATTTTAATCTAATCACCAAACAAAGTATTGAGGATCATTTTAAAACAAACAAAAATAGGGGCAAGGAATTTAGCACTAATTTTAATGAAATTCACTTTGATTATTCAAAAAATAAAATAAATAGTGAAACTATTAACCTATTCAATGAATTATTAATGGAAATTAATTTTTCTGAATCTGTTAAAAGTTACTTTGAAGGTGATAAAATTAATGATACTGAGTCTAGATCAGTATTACACACAGCATTACGAGCAAAAGTAACTGATGAGATTTTTGTTGATGGAGTAAACATCATGCATGAAGTTATACAATCTAGAAAGAAAATGATGGATTTCTCTGACAAAGTAATTTCGGGATCTTATAAAGGCATGGATGATGCTAAGATAACAGACATTGTTAATATAGGAATTGGAGGTTCTGATCTGGGTCCATCTATGGTCTGTGAATCCCTATCTCATTACAAGACTAGGTTGAATGTACACTTCGTAAACAATGTTGATGGTGATCAAATTCATCAAGTTTTAAAAAGATTAACTCCTACTAGAACTTTGTTTATTATAGTTTCAAAGACATTTACAACTATTGAGACTATTACAAATGCACAAGTTGCCAAGGAATGGTTTCAATCCAATGCGAAAAAAAGTGACATTTCAAAGAATTTTGTCGGGGTAAGTAGCAATACAAAAGCAGTCAAAGAATTTGGTATCCATGATTCAAATACTTTCCCAATGTGGGATTGGGTTGGAGGTAGATTTTCTTTATGGGGCTCTGTGGGTCTTGCTATAAATTTATCGATTGGATCAAAAAACTACAACAGTTTGCTGAATGGTGCAAATGAAATGGATGATCATTTCAAATCAATGCCTCTTGTTAAGAACATACCACTATTAGCTGCATGTATTACGATATGGTATAATAATTTTTATAATTATGAAACTCATGCT
>CABZIT010000036.1 GCA_902525795.1 uncultured Bacteroidota bacterium | reverse complement strand
GTGTATTTTAATTTTATCATCAATTTTGATCAATTCTTTTGATGCTTCTAAATCAAACTTTTCTTGGGATATTGTTGATGAAAATATGATCAGAAAAAAAATAATTAAATATCTCATTTCATTAAAGTACAAAATATTATGATTAATTTAACTGCGATTTATAATTACAGATTGATGATAAAATTATATTTACACAAAGAATGAAAAAAACTTTTATATTATTTTTTTTTATACTTGGTGCACTTTCTACCATTGCTCAAGATTTTCAGGGAAAAGCATACTACAAGTCAAAAACAACAATGGATTTTGGTTCATGGGGTGACAAGATGTCTGCGGAGAGAAAAAAGATGATGAAAGAGAGGATGAGACCATATTTAGAGCCTATGTTTATATTAACCTTTGATAGAGAAAAATCAATATACAAGGAAGAGGAGAGGTTAGATGCTCCAGGTTCAGGTGGTAGAAGTGGTTGGGGTAAAATGATGTCGGGGAATGGAGGTCCAATTTTTAAAAATTTAAAAACAAAAAAATTTATACAAGACACAGAATTTATGGGCAAGAAATTTTTAATTTCTGACTCTGTAAATAAATTAAATTGGGTTTTAGAAAAAGAGCAAAAAATGATAGGTAATTACCTTTGTTTTAAAGCTACGGCTGAGATTCCTAGCAAAAAAACTATTTCGAGTGAATGGAGAAAATTAGAAAAAAGTGATTCATTAAATACTGAAAATGAGTATTCAAAAGTTAGCGCATGGTATTCTCCTCAGATTCCTATTTCAAATGGCCCAGCTGAGTTTGATGGATTACCTGGACTTATTTTGGAGCTTAATTATGAAAATACAGTCATTTTATGTACTAAAGTTGTGATGAATCCAGAAAAGAAAATTCAAATAAATGAACCAAAGAAGGGTGAAGTTGTTTCAAAAGATGAATATGATAAAATTGTTGAGGTAAAGGTTAAAGAGATGAGAGAAATGTATAGGGGGCCACGTTTAAAAAGATAAATTTTAAATATATATGCAAAAAAAATTTCATTTATCCGACTTAAAATATTTAATGGCATATAGTATCCCAATAAGTGCCATAGTAGGGTTGACTAATGAAGGTTTTTTTTATTTTCTGACGCCAATTTATATTTTCATTGGGATCCCTGTAATTGAAGCTATCTTAACATTTCTAAAATTAGAAGATAAATTTAAGGGTCGTTCATCCAAAGATATTCACTGGATTTTTAACTGGATGCTTTACTTAAACATCTTATTAGTTTATGGAGTTTTAATTTATGCTCTAATTAAATCAGTTACGATTAACATGATTTCATTAGATTTTCTTGGAATTATATTAACTATCGGATTGGTAATTGTTTCTAACGGCATTAATGTTGCACATGAACTATGTCACAGAAAAAATTCATTTGAAAGATACCTTGGAAAATTTTTACTAATTCCATCATTATATATGCATTTTTATCTAGAACATAATTTTGGTCATCACTTGAATGTTGCTACTCCGAATGATCCGGTAACCGCAAAGTACAATGAACCTTTATATTCTTTTTGGATAAGTGCTGTTTTTGGAGAGTTATATGGTGCGATTAAAATCCAAAGAAAAAGATTACAAAATAAAAACCTGTCATTTTTTTCTCTTCAAAATGATATGCTTTGGTACGGTATAATTCAATTAATTTACTTAGTAACTGGCTTAATAATTTTTGGATTTAAGGGATTTATTTTAATAATTGTAGCGGCTATCATTGCAATTTTAATGTTTGAGACAGTTAACTACATTGAACATTATGGCTTATTGAGGAAAAAACTAAATTCTGGCAGGTATGAAAGAGTTCAAGAGAAGCACTCTTGGAATTCAAATCATATATTAGGCAGAATTGTTTTGTATGAGCTTACAAGACATAGTGATCATCATAGATCATCAACAATTGAATATCAAAATCTTAAATCAATTGACAATTCACCACAGTTGCCTTTTGGATATCCAACAAGTATTTTAATTTCATTTATGCCTGTTTTGTGGTTTAAAATAATGAACCCCAGAATTCCCAAAGAAATGATTTCGATTGCTTTAAAAACCAATTCATGAATAAAATAATTGTTATTATATGTTTTTTCTTTTCCATAGGCTCATTTTCTCAAATAAAAATTTCTGGTAAAGTAACAGACAGTATTGGAAATCCTCTGGAATTAGCAAACATTATCTTGATTGATGCTGAAACAGATATATTAGAGTCTTTTGGAACTTCTGATGAAAAGGGAGAATATAAGATACAATTAAAAAAAAATAAAAGTTATAATTTTCAGGTTAGCTATATTGGAATGGCTACATTTTCTCAATTAATTCTTTCGAAAGAGGAAGATATCGTAAAAAACATCAAATTAAATGAAAATAACATTCTAGATACAGTTCAATTAACTTATGAGATGCCTGTAGTTATCAGCGGGGACACTTTGATTTATGATGCAGATTCTTTCAAGACCGGTACTGAAAGAAAATTAGAGGATGTTTTAAAAAATTTACCAGGAGTTGAAATTAATGATGATGGAGAGATTGAAGTTGAAGGCAAAACTGTTTCAAAAGTGATGGTTGAAGGGAAAGATTTTTTTGACGGAGATTCAAAAATTGCCTCAAAAAATATTCCTTCAAGTGCTGTTGATAAAGTTCAGATACTAAAAAATTATTCGGAAATCTCTCAGTTAAGTTCGGTACAAAATAATCAAGATAATATTGCCATTAATATCAAACTTAAAAAAGGAAAAGATAAATTTTGGTTTGGAGATATTTTGGCTGGAGCAGGTGAATCTCCAGTATCTAGTTTACATATATTGCAACCAAAACTATTTTATTATAGTCCTAAGTACAGTATAAATATAATTGGAGATCTTAATAATATTGGCGAGCAAGCATTCACAAGGAGAGATTACTGGAATTTTTCTGGGGGTTTTAATAAACCAAGCTCAAAAAGTGGTACTAATATTTCTCTTGGTAACAATAATTTAAGTTTTTTACAGCTTCAAAATAATAGGGCAAAAGATATAAATACAGAGTTTGCTGCTATTAATGGCAGCTTCTCCCCAAGTGAAAAAATTGATTTTTCATCATTTATCATTATAACAAATAGCGAAATAGAGATTCAACAAAACAATACCACTCAATATGTTGCTGGTTCACAAGAAATTCCTGATGAATTTATTCAGCAAAATACTATGCAAAACAGTGAGTTAGGCATCGCAAAATTGAGCATGAAATATACTCCAGATACAAATAATCAATTGGATTATGAAATTTTAGGAAGGGTAACTAATGAATCTCAAGATCAAAATTATTTATCATCTGTAATTGGAGAAATTGAGCAATTAGATGACTCTGAATCATTTAATGTAAGTCAAAATTTCAATTACTATTTTACCTTGAATGAAAAAAATATATTTGCGTTTGAAGCTCAACATTTATTGAGAAATGAAGATCCATTTTACAATGCCAAGTTAGAAAATAACGAAAATTTTCAACCAACTGCCTTAGGATTGGGCCTTGACGATTCATTTTTAAATTTTAATATTAATCAAAACAGAAAAGTTAAGTCAAATCAATTGGATGCCAAGATTGATTATTGGAATATATTAAATCTAAAAAGTGATCTAAATATTACCCTTGGAACAATATATAGCAAGCAAGATTTCAATTCAGAAATATTTCAAATTCTAGAAAATACAGATCAATATTATCCTTATCCTTTGATTAATAACGGACATAACTCCAATGATATCAATTATATTTTTGATGATTTATATTTAGGTTTGAGATATAGACTTAAACTTGGGAAATTTACTATATCCCCTGGATTTTCAGCACATTCTTATAACTCAAAAAATGATCAACATAATGTTGTAAACTCGGATTTAGTTTCTGATATTTCATATAAAAAGTCGTTTTTTAAATTTCTTCCGAATTTCAATTTAATAATTCAACTAAAGGACAGTGAAAATATTAGGCTTAATTATTCAATGAGAACTCAGTTTACCGATATTACAAAAATTGCTAGGGGCCTAGTTTTAAATAATTACAATTCGATCTTTATAGGGAACCAATACCTTCAAAATGCTGTATCACATAATGTAAATCTTAATTATTATTCTTTTAATTTATTCAATTATACAAATGTATACGCAGGATTAAATTATAATAAATCTATTGATCAAATCAGAAATTTAACGAGTTTTGAAAGCGTGATAGCTACGAGCTCTCCATTTAATTCACAATTTGCTGATGAAAATTTTTCAATTTATGGTAGATATCAGAGATCTATGGGGAAATTTAGGGCGACAATAGGCTCTAATTTTAATTTTTCAAAGTTCAATCAATTTATTCAGAGCGACTCAAATCCTAATTTAAGTGAAACTTTTTCTCAAGGGTATAATTTATCGTTAAGAACTTTATTTAGAAATGCACCTAATTTTGAAACTGGGTTAAAGTATTCAATCAGTGAAACAAACATTGGGTCTTTGGAGACTAAATATTTTACGGAAACACCCTTTATCGAAATTGACGCCCTAGTTTTAAAAAAAATTACTTTAAGAACCAATTTTTCCTATTCTAAATTTAGTGATGAAGATGATATAATTAACGAATACAGGTTTTTTGATGCTTCTGCCTCTTACAGAGCTAGTAAAGAGAGTAAATTTGAATTTGAAATAAAAGCAAATAACTTACTAAATACAAGCTCTCAGAGTCAATCAAGCACTTCAAATATTTTTGTTAATACAACTGAATACTTTGTTCAACCAAGATTTGTTACATTTAGACTTATATATAGTCTTTAACTTTTGTCCACTTTTTTTTTTTTTAATTAGATAAATAGTTTTTCTTTACAGGTTGAATTATTTAAAAATTAACTTTTAAAGAGGATTGAAAGATAAATTAAATAAATATAGTAAAATCATCACTCAAGATGACTCTCAGCCGGCTGCTCAAGCAATGCTATATGCAATCGGTTTTAAAGATGAAGACTTTAATAAACCAATAATTGGTATAGCCAGTACGGGATATGAGGGTAACCCATGTAATATGCACCTCAATAAATTGGCATTAGATGTAAAAAAAGGCGTACAAGAAAAGGATTATGTTGGTTTAATTTTCAATACAATTGGAGTAAGTGATGGAATATCAATGGGAACACCAGGAATGAGATATTCCTTACCCTCCAGAGATATTATTGCAGACTCAGTTGAAACTGTAGTCGAAGCCATGTCTTATGATGGGTTGATTACTGTTGTTGGATGTGATAAAAACATGCCTGGTGCTCTAATGGGAATGATTAGACTTAATAGACCTTCTATTCTTTTGTATGGAGGAACTATTGATTCAGGTTGTCACAATGATAAAAAACTTGATATTGTCTCTGCATTTGAAGCATGGGGAGGTAAGGTTTCAGGTAAAATAAATGAAATTGAATATAAACAAATTATTAAAAAATCCTGTCCAGGCTCTGGCGCATGTGGTGGCATGTATACAGCCAATACAATGGCCTCTGCAATTGAAGCTTTAGGGATGTCACTTCCATTTTCTTCCTCTATTCCTGCAAATGATTTGAATAGAGTGAGTTTATCAAAAGAGGTGGGAAAATCCATAGAAAAATTAATTGTAAGAGATATTAAGCCGCTTGATATTATTTCAAAAAAATCCATACAAAACGCAATTTCAGTAGTTATTGCTTTGGGTGGATCTACAAACGCAGTATTACATTTTTTAGCAATTGCTAGATCTGCAAATATTGAGTTCAACTTAGACGATTTTCAAAAGATTAGTGATAAGACTCCCTATATTGCCAATTTAAAACCAAGTGGCAAATATTTAATGGAGGATTTACATGAAATTGGTGGTATCCCTGTAATTTTAAAATATTTGTTAGATGCTGGGTTTCTACATGGAGACTGCCTTACAGTAACTGGAAAAAGTTTAGAGGAAAATTTAAGATCAGTAGAGACATTATCTTTTGATCAAGATGTGGTGATGCCTGTAGAAAACCCAATTAAAAAATCTGGTCATATTCAGATATTATATGGAAATTTAGCTCAGAAAGGAAGTGTTGCAAAAATATCAGGAAAAGAAGGATTACATTTTAAGGGTAAAGCTAAAGTTTTTGATTCTGAGCTTGAAGCTAATCTTGGAATTAAGAAAGGATTGGTGAAAAAAGGAAATATTGTGGTTATTAGATATGTAGGTCCAAAAGGTGGCCCAGGAATGCCAGAGATGTTAAAACCAACTGCTGCAATAATGGGTGCTGGTTTGGGAAAAGATGTAGCTTTAATCACAGATGGAAGATTTTCAGGTGGAACTCATGGCTTTGTTGTAGGTCATATCACGCCTGAAGCGCAAGTTGGTGGAAATATTGCTTTAGTTGAGGATGGGGATATTATTTCAATTGATGCCAGAGAAAATACTATAAATTTGCATGTTTCAGAAGCTGAGATAAACAAAAGAAAACTTAATTGGAAAAAGCCCAAATTAAAGGTTAATAATGGGTCCTTATTTAAGTACGCTAAATTTGTGTCCTCAGCATCAAAAGGATGTGTAACAGATGAATTTTAAAAATTAGAAAATGCCAAAAATTTCAGGAAGTGAAGCAGTAATTAAGTGCCTTATAAATGAAGGTATTGAGATAATGTATGGTTACCCCGGAGGTGCAATCATGCCTGTCTATGATGAGTTATTCAAGTATCAAGATAAAATTCACCATGTTTTGACAAGACATGAGCAAGGCGCAACTCATGCGGCTCAGGGATTTGCAAGGATCTCTGGAAAGGTTGGTGTGGCAATTGCCACATCTGGACCTGGAGCAACAAACCTTGTCACTGGTTTAGCAGATGCTCAAATTGACTCAACTCCTATGGTATGTATTACTGGCCAAGTTAGCTCAAAGCTTTTAGGAAGTGATGCTTTTCAAGAAACTGATATTATTGGTATATCAACCCCAATAACAAAATGGAATTATCAAATAACAAAGGCTTCTGAAATCCCTGA
>CABZIT010000035.1 GCA_902525795.1 uncultured Bacteroidota bacterium | reverse complement strand
TTCTCAAGTTTCTGTTTCAGGATTTCCAGATGAAGAAATAGAAATATCCTTGAGTGAAAAAGATCTTATCAAGTATAATTTATCATTTGAAGAAATTGTTTTAGCAATATCTAGCTCAAATATTTTAGCAACTGGTGGAAATATCAAAACCAGCAAAGAAGAATTTTTGATTAGAGCTAACAATAAAAAATACTATTCCAATGAAATCCAAAATATTATAATTAGAGCAGATAATAATGGAAAAAAAATAAAATTATCTGACGTTGGAGTAATTAAAGATCAATTCTCAGAAACACCGCTTAGATCCTATGTCGATAACAATAAGGCAGTGATCCTAACTGTTACTAGCACTAATAATGAGGATATGATGGATTCTGCAAAGAAGATTAATAAGTATATCGAGGATTTTAACAAAATTAATAATGACCTAAAGTTGACAGCACTAAAAGACTATTCCATTGTATTAAGGCAAAGAACAAATCTATTATTAGAAAATGGCGGAATTGGGATAATTCTTGTTTTAATTTTTCTTTCTATTTTTCTAAATATCAGACTTGCTTTTTGGGTTGCCTTTGGATTACCTATCTCATTTCTTGGAATGCTAATATTTGCAGGAAATTTTGATATCACCATTAATTTGATGTCATTATTTGGGATGATTGTAGTCATTGGGATACTAGTAGATGATGGAATTGTTATTGCTGAAAATATATTTAGACATTATGAACAAGGAAAAACACCTGAGCAAGCAGCAGTTGATGGAACAATAGAAGTAATGCCTGCAATTGTTTCTGCAATCCTTACAACCCTCATTGCTTTTTCCACACTATTAGTGCTAGCTGGAGATATTGGAAACTTTTTTGGTGAGGTAGCTATGATTGTCATTTTAACCCTAATAGTTTCACTTGTGGAGGCTTTAATAATTTTACCTTCTCACTTAGCACACTCAAAAGCTTTGCAGAAAAAAAATAAATTACAACAAAATTTAGTTTATAAATTTTTCAATTACATGAGATCAATTAACAATAAAGGTTTTGAATTAATGAGGTGGTTAAGAGATAAAATTTACAGTCCAACTCTGAAATTTGCTTTAAAAAATAGATTTGTGAGTTTTGCTGGTTTCATTGCTGCTCTAATGCTAACAATAAGCTCTGTTTTTGGGGGTGTTATCGGAGTTACTTTTTTCCCTTTGATTGCAAGTGACATAATTACAGTTGATTTAAAAATGCCAATGGGAACAAATGTGAAATATACAGATTCCATTATTTCTGTTATAGAAAATCATACCAGAGAGATTGGCAAGGAATATGAAGAAAAGTATATGCAAAAAGATGATAGAAATCTAATTGAGTACATCCAAAAAAATATTGGAAATTCGGCTGATAATATGGCAATAGTAAAAGGTTTTGAAGATGTAGGTGGTTCATCAACTGCTTCCCTTGAAATTTATCTCCTTGATAGTGAAAATAGACCCCAAGAAATTAAAGCACCTGATCTTGCAAATTTAATCCGTGAAAGAACAGGAGAAATAATTGGAGTAGAAAAATTTATTGTTGATGGTGGAGCGAACTTTGGTGGAAGTCCTGTGGCAATATCTTTACTGAGTCAAGACATAAATGAATTGAAAAGCGCAAAATATGATTTACTATCCATGCTAAACAAAAATCCAAAATTAACTGATATTTCAAGTAATGATCCAGACGGAATTAAAGAGATTGATATAAAATTAAATGAAAATGCATATTCTTTGGGACTAAGTTACGCAAGTGTGATGAAGCAAGTTAGAGCTGCGTTTTTTGGAGTTAAAGCACAAAGATTTCAAAGGGGGGAAGATGAAATAAAAGTTTGGATTAGATATGATCAAAAATCAAGATCTTTAATTAAAAGTCTTGAGGAAATTAGAATTATCACACCAGATAAAAAAAGAATCCCATTGAATGAAATAGCTGATTACAGTATCAATAGAGGTGAAGTATCTATCAATCACTTAGATGGTAGCAGGGAAATTCAGATAAATGCTAACTTATTAGATCCAGGTGATAGTGCATCCGATATTGTTTTTAGTATTCAAGAAAATATCATTCCTGTTTTAAAAAATAGATACCCATCATTAAAAGTTTCATTTGAGGGTCAGTACAGAGAGGCAAATAAAACAATTGAATCGGCGAAAATTATATTTCCTCTTGCATTATTTCTAATTTTTATTACCATTGGATTTGTTTTTAGAACTTATAGTCAACCTATTTTACTCTTGCTATTAATTCCTTTTAGCTTGACAACAGTGGCCTGGGGACATCTTTTGCATGGTTTTCCTATTAATGTCATCTCTCTTCTAGGAATTATAGCTCTTATCGGAATTCTTGTAAATGATGGATTGGTATTAATATCAAAATTTAATTCAAATCTGAGAGAAGGAATGAGTTTTGATGACTCAATTTTTTTAGCTGGTAAAGAAAGGTTTAGGGCTATCTTTTTAACCTCAATCACAACCATGGCTGGACTTGCTCCAATTATACTGGAGAAAAGCTTTCAGGCACAGTTGCTGAAACCGATGGCAATCTCAATTGCTTATGGAATTGGATACGCTACATTTTTAACACTCATATTACTTCCAGTTTTAATATCCTTTACAAACTCTCTCAAGGTGAACTTTACATGGTTATATTCTGGCACAAAACCCAACAAAAGAGATGTGGAGGCGCCAATTGTTGAACAATTAAGGCAAAAAAGATGAAAAAATTTATCAAAGTATTTTTAGTAACACTTTTTATTAGTATGAATTTTTATGCCCAAAATGAATTAACGATTTCTGAGGCTGTTGAAACTACACTTGAAAATAATTTGGATATAAAAATTTCCAAAAACATTGAGAAAATTTCCAAAAATAATACAAGTATTTTAAATAATAATTATCTTCCTTCCATTCAGTTAGGATCTGAGATAAATAAGATTACTCAAAACATAGAAATTGAAACTCCCAATGGCATTTCAGGCTCATTGAATGATACTAAAACTGATAATAATTCTGCAATACTTTCATTGAATTATGATTTAATTGATGCTAGCGGAAGAAAATATAATTACAGAAAATCAAAGGAGTTATATTCCAAAACTAAGCTGGAAGTTAGGGATATAATTGAAAATACCATTCTACAACTATATTCAATTTATTTTGAAGTAAGCAGGTTAACGGAGCAGTATGAATTTATTATAAAATCACTAGATATTTCTAAAAAAAGGTTAGAAAGAAAGCTATTAGAATTTGAATATGGACAATCAAATAATCTGGAAGTTTTAAATGCTGAAGTAGATATGAATAATGACAGCATAAGATTATTAAACACCATGAAAAAATTGGTAAATTCCAAAAGTGATCTGAATTTAATTATGAATTATGAATCATTAGATAATTATTCAACCAATACAGACTTTGAGTTTTTAGATAATAATGAAATAAGTAAACTTTATTTAAATGGTATCAAGAATAACACAACTTTTTTAATCCAAGAGAAAGAGGTAATCCTTTCAGAAATCAATCAAAAAATTACAAGATTTTCTTATTTACCAACCCTTGGATTAATTGGTTCCTATGGATGGAATGAAAGTATAAATGATAACCCTTATGCTTTTTATAATAAAAGTATTTCTGATGGATTTTCAGCTGGAATAAATTTGCGTTGGGATATATTTAGAGGAGGAAAAAAAATTATAGCTAATAAAAATTCAAAGCTTAGTAGAGCAAATAGTGAAATTTTAAAAGAAAGTAGTATTTTAAAATTAAAAAATGAATTGAAAAATGCTTACGACACTCATTTTAACAATTTGTATATTCTCAAAGTTCAGAAAAAGAATGTAGAAACCAATGAAGATAATTTTGAAAGAAATTTAGAAAAATATAATATTGGTAGTATTTCCTCAATTGAATTTCGAAGAGCCCAACTTAACCTCTTAAATGCGAATTTAGAATATAACTCTGCAAAATATCAGACTAAACTTTCAGAAGCATTTTTTCTAAAAATTTGCGGTGAAATTCTAAACTATGATTATTAAGCAGAATTTCTACTGGCGTTAATATTACCAAATAAGGATCTAGTTACAATTTTTTGATATGTTTTTAAATCCTTCCTTTCTCTTGATGAGATTATTTTTTGAATCTTTTGTAAAGAATACTGTTGAATAGTAATTAGGGGTAATACAATATTTTCTCTTGTTTGAATGGAAAGTTTATTGGCAGGTTCATTTTCCATTAGGGTTTTAAAGCCAGAAATTTTTAAAAGCATTTTTTTTGTAAGTTGATATTCTTCAAAAATAATTTTCCAAAAATCACCAAACTCCTGATCATCTTTCATGTAAGCAGTCAATTTAAAAAAAGATTTAGTTAAACTCATCATACTATTAGAAACTAGTGCCCTGAAGAATGGAACTTCTCTATATAGCCTTTTGACTTTACTGATATCATCTTTTTGTTGGAAAATATAAATTGCAGATCCAAGTCCAAAAAATCCAGGAACATTTTGTTTTAACTGACTCCAGCCTCCAACAAAAGGAATTGCTCTTAAATCCTCAAACTTAAACTTGTCACTTCCATGAGTATTTCTTTTGGATGGACGGCTACCAATGTTCGTTTTTGCATAATACCTTATGGTACTCATTTTTTCCAAATATGGAAGAAATTTTTCATGATTTTTAAAGCTTAGATATTTTTCATAACTAATCTTAGATAGTTTTTCAATTGTATTTCTATTTTCTTTTGAAAGAGAATTTTGATCATTTATCAACTCATTTTTAATGCCAGAACTTAATAATTGCTCTAGGTTATATTGTGAAGATTCAAAAGTTCCAAAATTAGAACTGATAGTTTGTCCTTGAATAGTTAGCTGAATTTCATCAGATTCAATAAAACTACCTAAAGAGCTATAAAACTGATGCGTATTTCCTCCACCTCTAGAGGGCGGTCCTCCTCTTCCGTCAAATAACTTTAACTTTACTCCGTATTTTCTAGATATCTTTGTAAGAGACTCTTTTGCTTTTAGAATACTCCAATTGGCAGTTAAGTATCCTCCATCTTTTGTTCCATCAGAAAAACCTAACATAATTGTTTGCTCATAATTTCTTCTTTTTAAATGAAACATATAGAAAGTATTATTATACATTTTTTCCATTATTTCAGCACAAATTTTTAAGTCAGGTATAGTTTCAAAAAGAGGTACGATATCCACAGATGGTTTTTGCCAGCCAGACAATTTTAGAAGGGCTAAAACTTCAAGTATATTATTAGAGCTCTGCGTGTTGCTAATAATATATCGATAACATCCTTTTTCTCCATTATGGGATTGTATTGATTTCATCGCTGTAATAGACTTCAGGGTGGAGCTTAAAATTTTACTTTGATTAATTAATATCAATCCATTTTTAAAAACTTTTTCTAATAAAGATCCTCTTTGCTTCATACTAGATTTTAAATAACCCCCACTAAAAACTAAATCAAAAACATTTGAATGAATCCTTGAATCTTGTCTTATATCTAAAGATGCGAAATGATAACCAAAAATATTTACCTTATTAATTATTTGCTGAACCTCATCAGTATATATAGAATTATGTGAAGCAATTAGCGTTTCATTGATAAAATTTAATTTATTTTTTAGTTCTTCAAGAGAAATTTTTGGTTTTTGAGTAGATATAAATATACTGTCATAAAGTTTTTTTTCAATATCAATAATAATATCTTCTATAACTTTAAATGTTAATTTCCTTCTCAGTTTCCTGATATCTTTATAATAATTTTTTATAATATCACTTCTTAATTTTTTTGCAGTATCGAGTGTAATTTTGGGGGTTACAAAAGGATTTCCATCTCGATCGCCACCAGGCCAGAAACCTAGACTTAATAAGTCAAAATTTTTAAAATTTCCGTCAAAAATATTATTATTAATGTACTTATATATTTCAGCAATTGAATGATAAAAAACATTTTCTAAATACCATGATAGGCTAACCGCTTCATCATAAGGAGTTGGTTTTTTATTTTTAAAAAAAGGTGTCATCGCCAGCTGTGACAATAAATTCTTTATTTCTTCAATGTCATTTTTTTTGACTGAAAAAGTAAGATCTGTTATTATTCCTAGTACTGAGCCAGGGTAAAATTGGGTTGGATGGGCTGTTAAAACAGGTCTAACTTTGGCCTTAGTTAAGAACTTTTTTAAATCATTTTTTTTATCCAATGACTCCACTAATTCTTTGATACCTCTTAATGTCCCTATTCCATCAAGATTATTTATTTCAGGGAAGGCTGCATCTTCAATAGCATCAAAAAGTACGATTTGTCTTTCAACATATTGAATAAATTTAAATAATAAGGAAAATTTGTCCTTTTCAGAATACTCTTTACAGTATTGATTAAAGAAATTTTCTACAATTGACTCTGGATCCATATTTTTTTCATAACTGTGCTTACACAATTCTGAAAATAAAGGGAGCATATATCCTGTATTGTATATATTTTCATATGGGAGAGTAGAAAAAATACTATTGTAAATATTATACTTGGAAAGAACTTTTTCATTAAACCTTTCCTTTTTTGTAAGTTTTCTCATTTTAATCTAGTGTAATTTTTGGCAAAAGTATAAAAACTAAAAAAGAAAAATCAATAAGAGTGAAAGAAACTTGAGTACCCATAAAATGGTTCGAATTAAATTAAGCTGGCTGAGTCTCTCAAATAGTTTAATATTTGGGTTAATTGAGATTTTATTGTGGATAGGAACAATTTTGAAAAAAGTTAGTATCCACACTAAGATTAAAAAAAAGAAAGATACAAGAGTAATGTAATTGAATGAATCTATTAGCAAGAAAAATGAGGCAATAGCTTCTGTGATCATAGTTGGTCCAGCTATAAAAAACATAGTATTAGAATATTTTTTATGAAAATTTCTAAACCTACTAGTATCAATTTCAACGAATGAGGGATAAGTTACAAATTGGGTAATTAAGCTTACCCCAATCATAATTAGATTGGAAAATATATTAACTAATAAAGAAATTGTAATGGACAATTAAAAAAAGCGCCCGTGGGCGCTTTGATTTTTTAAATTTATTCGTCTGTACTATCTGCCTTGGTTGACTCCATTACAAATCCTGTGAGATCAAACCAATCTCCACCCCCAACAAGTTTATCATCTTTATCCCAAGCAAATGTATGATAAGATCCTAAATCGAATTCATTTCCAGTTTCAGAATGCTTTCCGGTCCAGCTTCCGTAAACCCTCACACTACCATC
>CABZIT010000034.1 GCA_902525795.1 uncultured Bacteroidota bacterium | reverse complement strand
ATACAAGGTATTGTCATCAACATATTCATTGGGCTCTAATATGTAGGAATAATATCCTAAGAATGCTTGCTGATGGGCATAACCAAAATAGCTTCCAATTTCAGCATATGCCTGAGATAAAGACTCGTCCTCATAAGCCGATATTTGATCTAAGCGAAGATTTTCAGAATTAGAAAGAAAATAACTGTCAATCGAATTTTCATTATTGAAATTATTTACTCCAAATCTGCTATTATTGTTGTTTGTTTTATTATAATTTATTGCAAAAACAATTTTTTTCCATTTGCTTTCCGCATCAATATTATTATAAATTATTGCTCCCCCAATTTGATCAAAGCCAAAATTATTTTTAGATTTTTTCTCACTAGTACCTAATATGATACTTTCATTTGAGTAATTATTGGAGCTTAAACTGAAAGAAAAATTATTATTGTTTAACACTGCAGAGCCTGCAGGGTTTGAAAAAATTGAAGAAATATCTCCACCAAGAGCAGAAAACGCACCGCTCATTGCATTAAATCTTGCAGTTCCTGAAACATTATTCTCAGTATATTCTAGCGCATCATAAATATCCTGTGCATTTAGATGTGCTGAAATTAAGATGCCAAGCAATATAAAAAAATGATTGAATTTCATAATTATCTTTTGGATCTTCCACTTTTTACTGAGGGTGATGAATTTGACCTGGATGGAGAACTGTAGCTTGGTTTAGAGTAACTAGGATTTGAATAACTAGGTCTGGAGTAGCTTGGTTTTGAATTATTAGAACCTCTATCATCATATTTGTAGTTATTGTAATTTGAATTTGGCTTACTCATGTTTGGATAGCTATTTTTCTCGCTTTTTGGTTTTTCATACTTTGAATTTGATGTGTATGTTTTGTTGTAAAAACTTGGATTAATTCTTGCTGCATTTTTTACACCCTCAATCTTATCGAACCTTTTAGATAGAATACTACTACCCATGTTTGGAGTTAGGCTATTGAATCGAATATTTTGGTTTGGAATACGTGATGAAATAGCACTTCTTGATCCTCTTCTACCATTGATAAACGCATAGCTGTTACCCCAATAATTGTTATAATTGTAATTGTTAAAATGGTAGTAAGGATACATATATCCATGAAAATAATATGGATATCCGTATCCATAATAAAATGAATTATAATATCCATAAAATGGGTTAAAGGGGTCATAAAATCCGCCATAGTAAGGGAAAGGTCGAGACCAATAGTTATTATATCCATATCCCCACACATTCCCATAACCATATCCGTAATTCCACATCCAATTTGGATAGCTCCATCTAGACCAAAATCCAACATCACGGTATGTGTAAAGATTAATTTCAATGGAGTTTTTATTTTCTCCCCATGAACCATAATTTTTATTTAAACTATCATTTTGAGAAGATTGGTAATTTTCTACATCTGTAAAAATTTCATCTACATCTTCTTTCTGATTGTAATTTTCTGCAAGTTCATTGAAGACAGACTGGTAATACTTATTTCCATCTTTACTTTCATTAGTTGTAGCAAATTCTTGTTTTACTGGCGTTGAGTATTGTTCATATATTCCGTCATTAACATATCCATTATATTGATAGGTTCCACATGAAAATGTTAAAACTAAGATGAATAAAGCTGAAATTTTTCTTGTCGCAGGAATACTTAATTTTTTAAACATATTTTAAATTTTAATAAATGAACAATCAAAAAATACCTAGTTTTGTTATTATTTAAAAATCAATTGTTATGCCAATTTACAAAAAATGGTAAAAAAACTAACAAGTAAAAATAAAGATTACTCCAAGTGGTATAATGAACTTGTAGTGATGGCTGATTTGGCTGAAAATTCATCTGTTAGAGGCTGTATGATTATTAAACCTTATGGATATGCCATATGGGAAAAAATGCAATATTTTCTTGATAAAATGTTCAAAGAAACGGGGCATCAGAATGCGTATTTTCCATTGTTTGTCCCCAAAAGTTTGTTTGAGGCAGAAGAAAAAAATGCGGAGGGATTTGCCAAAGAATGTGCTATTGTTACTCATTACAGACTTGAAAATGATCCAGATAAAATTGGTAAACTTAGGGTTGATCCAAAAGCAAAGCTTGAGGAAGAATTAATCGTCAGGCCTACAAGCGAAGCAGTTATATGGAATACATATAAAAATTGGATTCAGTCTTACAGAGACCTCCCGATATTGATTAATCAATGGGCTAATGTAGTACGATGGGAAATGAGAACTAGATTATTTCTTAGAACTTCTGAATTTTTGTGGCAAGAAGGTCACACAGCTCATGAAACTAGGGAAGAGGCAATTAATGAGACTGTAATGATTAATGATTTATATGAAAAATTTGCAAAAGAATACATGGCAATGCCTGTTCTAAAAGGAATCAAATCAAAAAGTGAAACATTTGCAGGAGCTGAAACAACTTATTGTATAGAGGCACTAATGCAAGATGGAAAAGCTTTGCAAGCAGGAACTTCTCATTTTCTAGGGCAAAATTTTTCTAAGGCTTTTGATGTAAAGTTTGCTAACAAAGAAGGTAAGTTAAGCTATGTTTGGGCTACTTCTTGGGGAGTTTCATCGAGACTATTAGGTGCACTAATTATGACACACAGCGATGACAATGGCTTAGTTTTACCTCCAATGCTTGCTCCTTTTCAGGTTGTAATTGTTCCAATTTTTAAAAATCAAGATGAATTAGCATTAATTTCTGATGTTGTTGAAAAGTTAAAATCAGATTTTTTAAGAAATGGTATTTCTGTAAAGTTTGACAATCGTGACAAGATTAGACCAGGCGAGAAGTTTGCTCAATACGAAATACAAGGAGTTCCAATCAGGCTTACTTTGGGTCCAAAAGATTTAAAGCATAAAACAGTAGAAATATTTAGAAGAGATTGTTTGACAAAAGAAACTATAAAGATTGAAAATTCAGTTTCAAAAATTTCAAACTTGTTAGAAAAAATCCAGAAAACAATGTATGATAATGCGCTTTCATATAGAAATGATAATATCACTGAAGTAGATAATTTTGATGATTTCAAGAATATATTAAATGATAAAGGTGGATTTATTTCTGCACATTGGGATGGAACCGAAAAAACCGAAAATGAAATTAAAAAATTGACAAAGGCTACCATACGATGTATCCCCCTGAAAAATCAAGAAGATGGAGCTTGTGTTTTTTCTGGGAATTATTCCAAACAAAGAGTATTATTTGCCAAGGCATATTAATGATAAACATTTTTATTTGATAAGTTGTAACATTTAAAAATAGTTGTATTTTTGCACCCGCGAGTACTAATATTTAGGCCCGTTCGTCTATCGGCTAGGACGCCAGGTTTTCATCCTGGTAAGAGGGGTTCGATTCCCCTACGGGCTACAAAAAATTAAAATATGGCAAATCACAAATCAGCTATTAAAAGAATTAGAAGTAACGAAACAAAAAAACTTCGTAATAGATATCAACATAAGAGTACAAGAACAGCTTTAAAGAAGTTTTTTGATCTTGAAAAAAAGAAAGACGCCAAGAAGCAAATTTCTTCTATTGAGTCCATGGTGGATAAGCTTGCTAAAAAAAATATTATACATCAAAATAAAGCTTCAAATATTAAATCAAGGCTTTCTAAACATTTAAGTAGCCTAAAATAATAGCTTTACTTATCCATTCATTGAAATTAAAAATTCCTCGTTATTTTTGGTTTGATTGAAACGGTCATTGATAAACTCCATAGCTTCTACTGGATTCATATCAGCTAAATATTTTCTCATAACCCACATCCTTTGAACAGTTTTTTCATCAAGTAAGAGGTCATCCCTTCTAGTACTAGAAGATGTTAAGTCAATTGCGGGGAAAATTCTTCTATTAGCAATATTTCTATCTAATTGCAGCTCCATATTTCCAGTACCCTTAAATTCTTCAAAAATCACTTCATCCATTTTAGATCCAGTCTCTGTTAGTGCAGTTGAAATAATTGAAAGAGATCCACCATTTTCAATGTTTCTTGCAGCTCCAAAAAACCTTTTTGGCTTATGTAATGCGTTCGCATCAACACCACCACTTAAAATTTTTCCAGATGCTGGTTGAACAGTGTTATAGGCTCTAGCTAACCTGGTTATGGAATCTAGTAAAATTACTACATCGTAGCCACACTCAACTAACCTTTTTGCTTTTTCTAAAACGATATTAGCTATTCTTACATGTTCATTTGCTTCTTTATCAAATGTAGATGCGATAACCTCACCTTTTACATTTCTCTGCATGTCCGTAACTTCTTCTGGCCTTTCATCTATAAGCAATATAATTTGATAAACCTCGGGATGGTTAGCAGCAATTGCATTAGCTACATCTTTTAAAAGCATTGTTTTTCCAGTTTTAGGCTGTGATACAATCATACCTCTTTGTCCTTTGCCGATGGGTGAGAATAAATCAATTATCCTAGTAGAAATGGTATTATTTTTATCAGCTAAATTAAACTTTTCATTAGGAAAAAGTGGGGTTAAATGTTCAAACGAAACTCTATCTCTAACAATTTTAGGATCAAGACCATTAATTTTGTTTACCTGAATGAGAGGGAAATATTTTTCACCTTCTTTAGGCGGTCTAATGTTACCAAGTACGGTATCACCTTTTTTCAAACCGAATAGCCTGATTTGTGATTGCGATACATATATATCGTCAGGAGATGATAAATAGTGATAATCAGATGATCTTAAAAATCCATAACCATCTTGCATAATATCCAAAACACCTTCACTTTCAATGATAGCATCAAATTCATATTCAGGCTCTTTATATCTGTTTCGATTATCCCTATTGCCATTTGGCTCGGTTTTTTCTTTTACAGATTCTTTTGAAACAGGTTTATTTTTCTGATTCCTTAACTTATTTTCTTTAGCTTTAAAATTTTTTTTACTATCAGATGAATTTTGTTCTTCATTTTCAGGATTAGAAGCCTGATGGTCAAGGATTTTATAAACCAGATCTAATTTTTTTAAAGTTTTATACTTTGATATATTTAATTTTTCTGCAATTTCTTGTAATTCAGAAAGTTTTTGTTCTTTTAATTTTGAAATTTCAAACATTATTAATTTTTTTAATTTTGGCCTTTTAAGAATTGTATAAAGGGAAATAAGTGTACTTGGTTAGAGAATCATAAAATAATTCATTACAAGTATACAACTTTATTTTAAATTGATCCAAATTTTTTTTCAAATCAGTTAAATTTGTATAAAATACAATAATGATACAAAGAATCCAGAGTTTGTTTTTATTGCTTTCATCCATATTTTATTTAGTATACTGGTATTATGGGTTAGACTGGTATTTAGAGGGCTTTAATGTGATTAAGAACCTTCCATTCCTCACAGAAAAAAAATTAATACTTTATATTTTGGATCCTTTAATTTTCATCACTACCTATACTCCGTTAACAATATCAATATTATGTTTCATCTCCATTTTCTTTTTCAAGATTAGAAGAAGACAAATTTTGATTTCTAAAATTTCTTACTATTTGAGTTTTTTAATGTGTGTTAATAGTATTTGGTTTTTTTATTTTTCGCTTAGCTATCTTACTTCATTGATGCCTTCAGTGCTCATGGAAATATTGCTGTATTTAGCTATAATTAATCCTTTTATTTGTACAATCCTAATTTACTTTTCAATTAGATTTATTAAAAGAGACTCAGAGCTTGTTAATTCTTTAAATAGAATTAGATAGCTACCTATCAAATTCTATAACTTCTAAATTACTTAAAACACCTTTATCAATTTTAAATCTAACCATCGTTCTTTTTTGATGAAAGCCATGTTTTCCAATTGCTCCAGGGTTGATATGTAAAAAATTATGATTTTTGTCGTGAATAATTTTTAGAATGTGTGAATGGCCGCAAATGAAGAGATCAGGTTTATATTCTTTAAGCCCATCCAATATTCTTTTTTTGTAATTTCCAGGATATCCTCCGATGTGAGTCATCCAAACTTTAATTTGCTCAATACTAAATTTACAGTCAATTCCAAATTCATTTCTGATTGATTGGTTATCTATATTTCCATGAACGGCCCTAAGAGGTTTTATTTCTTTCAATGATTCAACTATTGAATAATTACCAATATCTCCTGCATGCCAAATTTCATCTGAATTTTTACAATGAGTAATTATTTTGTTGTCTATGAACCCATGAGTGTCTGATATTAATAAGATTTTTTTCAAATTAAAAACTGTTGATTTTTAAACATATATTTGTTTCAAATTTACAAATAGATTGAGATACTTTATTGAAGTTTCATATAATGGATCAAATTTTCACGGATGGCAGATTCAACCCAATGCTGTTACTGTTCAAGAAACTATTGAAGAAGCATTTAACACACTATTAAAAAAACAAATTAAATTAACTGCAGCTGGTAGAACAGATACTGGAGTTCACGCAACACAAATGTATGCACATTTTGACCTAGAGGAACTTAATCTTTTGTCTGGTTTAAAAGTAAAATTAAACTCATATTTAGGAAAAGATATTTCTGTAAAAAATCTATTCAAAATGAATAAAGATGCTCATGCTAGATTTGATGCAATTGAAAGGGAGTATAAATACTTTATAACACAAGAAAAAGATGTTCATAATCAGAATAGTAAATATTTTTTTTCAAGAAATTTAGATTTTAAATTAATTCAATCAGCTACTCAAATAATAAAAAAAAATAAAAATTTTAAATCATTTTGTAGAACTAGAACTGATGTTACTAATTTTGAATGTGAAATATTTGATTTTAGATTTGAAGTAATTGAACATGAAATTATTTTTACACTAAAGGCAAATAGATTTTTAAGAAATATGGTTAGGTCAATCATTGGAACAATTTTAGATGTTGGTATAAAAAAAACAACCCTAAAAGATTTAAATAATATTATAAATAAATCAAATAGGGTCTATGCTGGCTCATCTGTTCCAGCCCATGGATTATTTTTAACAGGTATCAAATATCCAGAAAAGTATATAACTCATGAAAATAAAATCTAACGTATATAATGTTAAGTTGTTTAAAAGGCTATTAGGCTTTGTTAAAAAACATAAATTAATTTTTTTATTTTCATTGATTTCAGTTTTTGGTCTTTCAATTTTTGGTGCACTTAGACCACTGATTTTGCAAAAAATAGTTGATGAAAATCTGACTCAATTTGCACCCGAAAATTTTCTCACTTATATACTCATAATGCTTCTGTTGTTAACACTAGAAGTAATTTGTAACTATTCATTTATATATAATGCTGGTCTTCTGGGTCAATCAATTGTTTACGATATACGCATAAAATTATTTGAAAAAATTCAAAATTTCAGAGTCGAATATTTCAATAA
>CABZIT010000033.1 GCA_902525795.1 uncultured Bacteroidota bacterium | reverse complement strand
TCTTAATTTCGCGTATTTGGGCCCAATGGGTAATTTGACCCGTAGCCAATCAGGTTTTTTCTTATGCTTAATAACTTTTCTAGGAAGATCAATCTTAAACCAATCGCTGTTTTCCTTCATTACAGATTCCGTATCAGGGATATCTATTGAATAAAAGGGAGTTTCTAATGTTTCTATTTTTTGAGCCAATTTAGTAGTTGAATATTATTATACAAATATAAAAACTTAAAAACCTTTAATCAAAAAGAATACCGAAAATCCAACTAAATAAATGATACCCAATACACTTAACAAGTGCATTAATTTTGAAGGTCTAAATTCTTTGGGAGTATTATTTGAGGAGATTAATATGTAGTTGGTAATTGCATAAAAAGGAGCAGTCAAAAAAGACAGAATGGTAGCTATCTTAATTAATATCCCCATCTGTGATGATAAAACAAAAAATATTATTATCGTTCCTAAGGAAAGAATCAGCAGCCATATTAAATAAATATGTTTGATTTTTTTATCAAAAATTAACTCAGTGGTTACTGCCATTGCTCTCGGGGAAGCATCAAAAGCTGTTATTGTAGTACTAAGCATAGTTGAAAATGCAGCAATTGCAATTAAATAATATGACCAATCACCTAAACTAATTGTATATAAATTGATTAACTGATTAGAAAAGATGCTAGCTGAATTACTCAGTGTTTCATCTGCATGATAGATTGTGAAGTATCCAATACCAATAAAACAAATACCTAATATTGCCGTTCCAAAATATCCTAGATTAAAATCAAATATTGAATTTTTGATTGAGTTATGCTGTTCTTTATTTTTTTCAACGGTCCATAAAGAATGCCATATTGAAACATCCAGTGGTGCAGGCATCCATCCCATAAAAGCAATTAAGAAAATAACTTCAGTGTTAGTAATCGGAAATACTTGCTGAAATTCGATAGATTCACCAAATTCAAATCCAGCTAAAAAAAATGACAAAATAGTACTTAAGGACAAAGCAATAATTAAATACTTTATCAATTTGTCCAAGGCATTGAATTTTCCTAGTGACAATAATATAAATGATAGAATAGTAATTATTACAGTCCAAATTTCAACAGAGAACAGACCTCCAAAAATTGAGCTTGCGATTCCAGCGGTCACAATTGTAATGGCAGTTTGAATGCTAAACATTGTTGTTAACGATAGAAAAAAGAAAATGTAAAGCAGTCTAGGATTTAATTTTTTATATCCATGTAAAATCGATTCGCCTGTTGATAAACTATAAATTGGTGCATACTTAAAAAAAGGGTATTTTAAAATAATTGCAATTATTAATGCCCAAACAAGACCAAAGCCAAATTCTGCTCCAGCTTTCGTTGATTGTACTAGATGAGAGACACCGATTGCTGTTCCTGCGAAAAGTAAACCTGGACCTAGCTTTTTGAGAAATTTAGTGGGGATTTTCACATTTAGTAATTTCATCTACCTTTTTGCCACAATATCCACAAGTATCTCCATTTTGATTGAGATATGGATTTTGACTTGCGCATGTTCCAGAAAACTTACCGTCTTTTTTTGACCAAATTTTTATACTAATTCCTAGTATGCATAGTCCTAAAATTAATATTGTAACTAACCCTTGTATCATGATAGAACAAAACTATTAAATTATATTGACTTCTGTTTCTAATTTTATTTTAAAAATTTTTTTAACTGTACTTACTATTGATTTAGAAAGCTGAAGAATTTCTTTTCCGCTAGCACCACCATAATTGACTAATACCAATGGCTGTTTTTCACTAACTCCAAAGTTGATAAATGTTTTACCTTTAAATCCACATTTTTCAATTAGCCATGCGGCAGGAATTTTAAACAAGTTGTTATCTATATTATAGTAAGGAATATTTTCAAAATTTTTAATAAGAAAATCAAGTTGATTTTTTTCTACAATCGGGTTTTTAAAAAAACTACCAGCGTTACCAACTTTTTCTGGATTTGGAAGTTTTCTACTTCTAATATTTGAAACTGCATTTGAAATATCTTTAATTGATGGCTTTTTGATACCAAGCTCTTTCAACTCCTCATTTATTCCAGAGTAAGAAGAAATAATTAAATGATTTTTAGTTGTTAATTTAAGATTTACTTTAGTAATTAATAAATTCTTATTTTTTTTAAAAATGGAATTTCTGTAATCAAAATCACATTGAGAGCAATCATACTCACAAAATGAACCATTTTCCCAATTATAAACTTTACATGACACCAAAACATCCTTTAATTCACATCCATAAGCTCCAATATTTTGGACAGGTGCACCCCCTACATTTCCTGGGATAAGAGATAAGTTTTCAATTCCTCCAAAACCATTGTTTACACACCAGTTTACAAGATCATTCCAGTTTTCTCCTGAGCTGGCAGAAACCATTACATATTTATCATTAATTTTTTTGTAGTTTTTTCCTTTAATATTAAGATGTACAACTAATCCGTTAAAGTTTTTGGTAAATAAAATATTACTACCCCCTCCAATAAATAGTATCTTTTTTTTTCTATGCTGTCTGTAAAGTTCTAAAAGTTCACTTTCATCTGTAATTTCAACATATTCCTTTGCATAAACATCAATTTTGAAACTATTTAATTTTAATAAAGATTGATTTTTTTTAATAATCATTTTTCAAGATATTCTGTTAACCCATCTTTTATTAAGCTTATGGCGTCAATTAAGTCTCGATTGTTTAATACATATGCAATTCTTACCTGATTTAATCCACAATTTTTTGTAGAATAAAAACCTGAAGCAGGAGCTAACATTACAGTTTTGCCATTTTTATTAAATTTTTCCAACATCCATTTACAAAATGCCTCAGCATTTGAAACAGGTAATTCTGCTATACAATAAAATGCACCTTTTGGCTTTGAAACTTTGACACCAGGAATTTTCTTAAGCTCATCAATTAATAATAATCGTCTACTATTATAATCTTTTATGACTGATTCAAAGTACTTTTTTTCAACATCTAAAGCTGCTGTACAAGCAATTTGAGCAAATGTTGGGGGAGATAGTCTTGCTTGCGCAAATTTAATTACAGTTGACATAAACAATTTATTTTTTGAAATCACACATCCGATTCGAGCCCCACACATGCTGTATCTTTTTGAAAAGGAATCAATTACAATGGAGTTTTCTTTGATTTCTTGAAATTTTAGTATTGAAGTGTGTTTACAGCCGTCATAAACAAATTCACGATAGACTTCATCAGCAATTAAAAATAAATTATGTTTTTTTACAATTTCAACAAGTATCTTAATCTCCTCTTCAGAATATACATACCCGGTTGGGTTATTAGGATTGCAAATTAATATGGCTTTGGTTTTTGAAGAGATAAGTTTTTCAAATTCATGAATTTTAGGAAGTGCGAAATTATTAGAAAGATTTGAATGTACAGGTATAACATTTATTCCGTTTGCAGTAGCAAATCCATTATAATTGGCGTAAAAAGGTTCAGGGATAATTAATTCGTCACCTTTATCCATTATTGATGCCATTGCAAATGAGAGTGCCTCACTGGCACCAGTTGAAATAATTATTTCTTTTGGAGTAATATTAATATTGAAGCTTCTGTAATAATCTTTAATTTTTTTTCTTAATTCAAGGTTACCCTCAGACTTACTGTATGCGAGAACGTCTAACCCAATATTCTTGACAGCTTCTATTGCTATTTTCGGAGATTTTATGTCAGGCTGCCCAATATTTAAATGGTATACCTTCAAACCATTTAGCTTAGCTTTTTCAGCATAAGGAGCAAGCTTTCTGATAGGGGATTCAGGCATAAGAATTCCCTTGGATGACAGTGATAGCATTTAAATAGTCTTAGTAAACCTCAACAATACTCTTCTTTTTTCTTTCAATCCCTATTTGTTGATTATTTTCAACAACTTGGCCTTTTATTTTTAGTATGGTAGTCGGGCTTGATGCAGCATTGGAGGTAACCGTAATTGATTTTCTAATAAATCCAACTCTTTTTGTGTCATACTTTACCTGTATTTTTTCTGACTCACCAGGCAAAATTGGTTTTTCAGGTTTTTTAGGAATAGTACACCCACAGGTTGATTTTACATTTGAAATTATTAAAGGAGCATTTCCGGTATTTTTAAAAACAAATTCTCTGATTCCATTATCACCTTTATTTACGGTTCCATAATCGATAACTGTTTTTTCGAAAGAAATTTCAGGTTTCTTTTCCTGAGAATGTACTAACGTTAAAATAAAAAAAGCAATAAATAATGTTAAAAATTTTTTCATGATTTCTTGAAATTTAAAGAACATAAATATAATTATAATTAATAAGATTAAGAAATATCTGTATTTTCGTATTGAATTTTTTTTTATGCAATTATCAACAAATTTTAATCATCAAGAAATTGAGCATAAATGGTACTCTTACTGGTTGGAAAATGACTATTTCTCCTCTAAGCCCGATGAAAGGGATCCTTATACAATAGTTATTCCACCACCAAATATTACTGGTGTTTTGCATATGGGACATATGTTAAATAATACTATTCAAGATATTTTGATCAGAAGAGCGCGATTGCAAGGAAAAAATGCATGCTGGGTACCTGGAACAGACCATGCTTCAATTGCAACTGAAGCCAAAGTAGTTCAAAAGCTTAAGGAAAATGGAATTGAAAAAAATAATATTTCGAGAGAAGAATTCTTATCTCATGCATGGGAATGGAAAAAACAGTATGGAAATATTATTCTTGATCAATTAAAAAAAATTGGGTGTTCATGTGATTGGAGCAGAACAAAATTCACATTGGATGATTCTATGTATGAATCAGTTGTAAATATATTTATAAAGTTATTTAATGATAATTTAATTTACAGAGGTTACAGAATGGTTAACTGGGACCCCGAGGCTAAAACAACTCTTTCAGATGAAGAAGTAATTTTTAAAGAAAAGCAGGATAAACTATATTATATAAAATATCCTGTTAAGGATTCTGATGATTTTTTGACTATTGCTACAACTAGACCTGAAACAATGCTTGGGGATACTGCACTTTGTGTAAATCCGAAAGATAATCGATACAAAGATTTTATAGGAAAGACTGCAGTTGTTCCAATTATTAATAGAGAAATTTTAATTATTTGTGACACATATGTTGATATTGAATATGGGACTGGATGTCTTAAAGTAACTCCAGCACATGATTATAATGATAAAGATTTAGGAGAAAAACATAAATTGGACTTTATTGATATTTTCAATGATGATGGTACTCTTAATGAAAAATGCCTTCATTATAATGGAATGGATAGATTTGATGCCAGAAAAAAAATTATCAATGAATTAGATAAGATTGGTCTATTTCTTAAAGAAGAAGATATTGTACATAATGTTGGTTTTAGTGAAAGAACAGGTGTAATTATTGAACCAAAGTTCAGTTTTCAGTGGTTTTTAAAAATGGAAAGTTTTGTTGAAAAAACGATTAACAGTGTCTTAAAAACTGAAGAAATAAAGTTTTTTCCAAAAAAGTTTAAAAACACCTTTAAGAATTGGATGGAAAATATAAGAGATTGGAATATTTCTAGGCAGTTGTATTGGGGCCATCAGATTCCAGTATATTTTCTTAAGAATGATAAAGAGGTATTTGTAGCTGCAAAAAATAAAAAAAATGCTATCAACTTATTAATTGAAAAAACAGGTAATCCCTCAATTGATGTTGATGATATTGAGCAAGATAAGGATGTTTTAGACACATGGTTTTCATCCTGGTTGTGGCCAATCAGCGTATTCAATGGAATAAATGATCCAGAAAATTCTGATTTTAAATATTATTTTCCAACAAATGATCTAGTTACTGGACCTGATATTTTATTTTTCTGGGTTTCTAGAATGATAATGGTAAGTTATAAGATAAGAGATATTAACCCATTTGAAAATGTATACTTCACAGGAATTGTGAGAGATAAGCAAAGAAGAAAAATGAGTAAATCTCTTGGCAATTCACCTGATGCAATAAAATTAATTGATGTATATGGGGCTGATGGAGTTAGGGTAGGTTTAATGTTAAGTGCTGCGGCTGGCAATGATTTGTTATTTGATAAAAGTTTATGCGAACAGGGTAGGTCTTTTTCAAACAAGATATGGAATTCCTATAGGCTGTTAAGTTCTTGGAAAACTACAGATTCAAATCAGCCTGATTATTCAAGAGTTTCAATAAAATGGTACAATGAAAAATTTAATAATACACTAATTGAGATTAATAATCATTTTGATAATTTTAGAATTAGCGATGCTTTAATGTCAACATATAAGCTATTATGGGATGATTTTTGTTCATTTTTATTAGAGATAATTAAGCCAGGGTTTGAAAAACCTATCGATAAAAAAACAAAAAGTGAAGTTGTAAGCATATTTGAAAAAAATCTTCAAATATTACATCCATTCATGCCATTTATTTCTGAGGAGTTATGGCATTTAATTAATGATCGAAAAAAAAATGAGGCTTTAGTTATTTCTAATTGGCCTAAGGCCGAAGAATATTCGGAAGATTTAATATCAAATTTTGAAAATTTAAAAAACATAGTAAGTGGTATTAGAAATATCAGAAAAAAATATAATATTCCTTACAAAGAACTTATTGGTTTAAAAATTATAAATAATGATGATTTCCCCAAGGAATATGATTCAGTAATTTCAAAGATTTGTAATATTTCTAAATTTGAGTATATAAATTATGAGCCAAGGAATTCAGTTTCATTTAGAATAAACTCAAACTTTTATTACATCGAAATGAATTCTGGTATCGATATAAATTCTGAAATTCAAAAAATAAATGAAGATATTAAATATTTAAAAGGATTTTTACACTCAGTTGAAAAAAAACTCTCCAACCAAAGTTTTTCTAAAAACGCCCCAAAATCTGTAATTGAAATTGAACTAAAAAAACAAAAAGATTCAACTGATAAAATTAAAGCTCTGCAGAAAAGATTGAATGCGCTAAAAGCCTAGTTTTTGAAGAAATAACTGTTCTACCTCCTTTTACCACCTCATTTAATTTAACATTAATCTTAGAATTTAAGGGTAAAAACAGATCAATTCTAGATCCAAATTTGATAAAGCCTGCGTCTTCTCCTTGTGTTGCTTGATTCCCAACTTTTGCATAGTTTATAATTCTTCTGGCAATTTTTCCAGCTATTTGTCTGTAAAGAATCTTTCCAAATTTTTCATTCTCAAGTACTATTGTTGTTCTCTCATTTTTAGTACTTGATTTTGGGTGCCATGCAACTAAATACTTTCCTGGGTGATATTTAGAAAAAATAATGTTACCATTCATCGGGTATCTTGTTACATGTACATTTATTGGTGACATGAATATGCTAACTTGCAACCTTTTATCTTTAAAAAACTCAGGCTCATGAACTTCTTCAATAATAACGATTTTACCGTCTACTGGTGATAATAAATAATCTTCATTATAGTTTACCTTTATTTTAGGGTTTCTAAAGAACTGAAGAATTAAAATTAAAATTAAAATTAAAATTATATTGATCAAGGTTTTTAAATTGTAATTAAACTGATCGTTAATAATTATTAGTATCGAAATGATTATAAAACTTGTAATAATTATTACTATTCCTTCTTTATGAAACATGTTAAATTAATTTTAAATAAAAATAAATATATGGGGTAGCAAAAATAATGCTATCTAATCTGTCAAGCATGCCC
>CABZIT010000032.1 GCA_902525795.1 uncultured Bacteroidota bacterium | reverse complement strand
TTTTGAGATCCCAAGACTGTTTTCAACACCAAGTTCTACAGGTAATCCATGAGTATCCCATCCTGCTTTCCTTTCAACATGAAAACCCTTCATAGTTTTAAATCTTAAAAAAATATCTTTGATTGTTCTAGCCAATACATGATGAATTCCAGGAAGACCATTTGCTGAAGGTGGCCCCTCAAAAAATACAAAAGGTTTTCTCTCAGAAGAGTTTTCAATAGATTTTTTAAAAATATCATTTTCCTCCCAGTAACTAAGTACTTCTCTTGAAATTTTAGAAAGATCTAAATTTTTGTATTCTTGAAAAATCATTGAATATATTTAAGAAAACGAAATTACGAATTTAGGAAAACTAAATAGTTAACATACTCATCAAATCTGTAATATTTGACAAATAAATAACTTTGATTTTATTAGTTGGCATTTTATCGCAATATTTTGAAATGAAAATTTTTGAATAGCCTAATTTTTCAGCTTCTTTTATTCTTTGCTCCATTCTGTTTACAGGTCTAACTTCGCCTGAAAGACCAATTTCAGCAGCAAAACAAGAAGTCTCATCAATTACTTTGTCACCACTGGATGAAAGAATTGCAGCAACAATTGCTAAATCATTAGCTGTATCTTCAACCTTCAATCCTCCAGTAATATTGATAAATATATCTTTAGAAACTACATTGAACCCTGCTCTTTTTTCTAAAACAGCAAGTAACATATTAAGTCTTTTGGAGTTTATACCTGTTGTTGTTCTCTGTGGAGTTCCATAAACGGCTGTACTAACCAAGGCTTGAACCTCAATCATTATTGGTCTTGACCCTTCTACAGAAGCGCAAATTGCTGTACCACTAAGTTTTTCATTTTTATTTCCGATTAGGATTTCTGATGGATTTAAAATTTCCTTTAGTCCGCCAGAAAACATCTCATAAATACCAATTTCATTTGTAGAGCCAAATCTATTTTTTTTAACACGTAAAATTCTATAAAGGTGCTTGTTATCTCCCTCAAATTGTAAAACAGTATCAACCATATGCTCTAAAATCTTAGGACCAGCAATATTTCCATCTTTGTTGATATGTCCAATTAAAAAAATTGGAATTGATGTTTTTTTTGCAAAGTTTATGAGCTCAGCAGTACATGATCTTAACTGTGTAATACTGCCTTGAACTGAATCAATTGAATTTGTGGTCAATGTTTGAATAGAATCAATTATGATTATATCTGGTCCAATTTTTTCAGCTTGTATGAAAATATTTTCTAATTTACTTTCTGGGTATATAAAACAATTATTTTTAGAATGCTTTATTCTATCCGCTCTTAATTTTATCTGGTTTTCACTCTCTTCTCCTGAAACGTAAAGAACTTTTTGATTTAAGGTCAATGACAATTGTAAAAAAAGTGTGCTTTTCCCGATTCCAGGTTCACCACCAAGTAAGACAATAGATCCAGGAACAATTCCACCACCCATTACTCTGTTAAATTCAGAATCCATTGTAATAATTCTATTTTCACTTTGAACATTAATTTCACTGATTAAAACAGGAGAAGTACTTGATTTAGTAAGTTCTGATTTTGAATTATCCCAAATCTTTTTGGAAGGATTTTGAACTATTTGCTCCTCAATGGTATTCCACTTACCACATTTCTGGCATTGACCTTGCCACTTAGGGTACCTTGCCCCACAATTTTGACAAAAAAATATAGTTTTACTTTTAAGCATTATTTACAAATTAAAATCACTTTGAATTTGATCTGCCAGCTTTAATAAATAGTCTTTTGTCAAACCTTGGACCTCTTTCATGTTATAAGCTGACCTATAAAGCATCATTGCTTTTTCAGGCTTACCAGACTCTTCAAGATATCTTGCTTTGTAATAGCTCGGAAGAATCGTTTCAGAGTAGAACTTACTAGAAATCTTAGATAATTCGTCATACAAACTGTATTGTTCATTGGTTTCAATATATTTTTCTATTGCCATAAAATCATTAATTGATATTTTTTTATCAATTCCATAAAAATCTTTAATCAAGTCATATTTATCCGTCAAATACTTAATGGGTGAAGTTTCCAATTTAGAAATTATTGAATCATATTCGACTTTATCAATATCTGAATATTTCGAATAAATATTTTTAATTGATTTAGCAATAGTAACTGAAGGTACTACATAATGGTTTTCATCTTTGAGAACTATTGACTTAAAATTTAAATAGTTATTGTCTATGGAGTCTAATGATTTTGAAATTCTGAGAACATCCTGATAAATGGATTCAAAATCTTTTTGAGAGGTGGATATTACATATGAAATGCTGTTTTTAGATTTTTTAAAATAATCAACAATATAACCTTGCATATTTTCACTAAATTTTGGGCTTACACAAATTGCACCTCTTACTAAAGGTTTCTCTTTAAGAACCAAGAAGTTAATAAAGTTTGCTGTTCTTTCATGACCTACTGCAATCAAAAAAGATGATACCCTATATTTACTTGAGACATGTGGTAACATTTCTTTAACCAAAAAATCATAAAAATTGGAGGTAGAAGAGATTGGTGTAAAATTAAACTCATCAAGAACACTAGTGTCCTCAAATCTGGATCCAAATTGGTTGACTCCAACCACAATATTTTCTGGAATATCACCCCAATATGACAAATAGTCCACACTACCGCTGGTAATATCAAATAAATAATCTCCATCCAAAACAACTATTAAAGGGTAACTTTTCTTAGTTTCCATGTCATATGATCTGGGTAATTGAATTTTTAACGCACGATCTGATTTTAAATATTTTGATGAAATAGTGTCTTGCAATCTGTAAGAGCTAATTGTGTCTAATTGTTGTGCTTTGACACCCAATGAATATAAAAGAATTATAAAAAAAAACTTTTTCAATTTCTCGAATTTGATGAGTTAATGAAAGGTAATATAAATAAAGATAACCCTCCAAAAATAATTACCATAATTGTTTGGGATAACCACATAACCCAGCCAAATGCTAAACCATTCACTGATTCAATTCCATACCAGAAAAGAGACTCTTCTACTGCTAATGGGTAAATGCCTATACCACCATTAGAAAACATAATAGAAAGTGCTGCCAAGGTAAATGAGATTAATAAGTGAAAAAAATTGGCTCCATGTAAGTCAGAAAACGCAAAGGATGTTACATAAAACATTAGGACATACATCAACCAAATAAATATGCTATGTACTATAAAAGCAAACTTTTGCTCCATTCTTGTTATCACAGTTAATCCAGACTTTAATCCAGCTAAAAAATTAGAAAACTTTTTATGAAACTTAAATCGCTTAAGGATTCTAAATGTTAATAAGATAATAAGAAAAATAGCGATTAAAAATATTAAAAAGTTACTGAAATTTACAGCCGATATTAGATTAATGATTTTCTCTGAAATTCTTTCAAACTCATATATAAGTGAAATTAAAATTAATGAGGAAATACAAATCATATCAACAATTCTTTCAGCAATTATTGTCCCTATTAATTTTTCAAATGGAATCTTTTCGTAATTAGAAATAATTGATGCTCTTGCAACATCACCTGCTCTAGGAATTGTGTAATTAATTAAATATGCTGCAAATACAGACAGAATACTATTTTTTATTCCAAGCTTATAACCCAATGGGTTAACAAGAAATTTCCAGCGGTAGGACCTTGAAATATGACTTAGCGCTCCTAAAATAAGTCCAAAGAAGATCCAAATGAAATTAATATCGGTAAATAGCTCTTGAAAATCTAAAAAATTAATGTCTTTAAAGGAATAATAGATACAAAATAAGCCAATTGAAATTGGTAGAAATGTTTTAAGGCTTAATTTATTTTTTAAATTCAACTTAATTTAATAGATTATTTTCTTCATTTGGAAAAACAACACTAGGCTTAAAATTTTTAGCCTCATCAAAATCCATAATTGCGTAAGTGATTAAAATCAAAATATCTCCAACATTTACCTTTCTAGCTGCTGCTCCATTAACGGTTATTTCACCCGATCCATATTTACCAGTAATTACATAGGTTTCAAACCTTTCGCCATTGTTATTATTTACAACTTGAATTTTTTCTCCCTCAATAATACTAGCTGCTTTCATCAATCTTTCATCAATTGTAATACTTCCAATATATTCAAGATTTGCGTCTGTTACTTTAACTCTGTGAATTTTAGATTTAAGAATTTGAACCTTCATTTTAGTTTAAATTTATATTATCTATCAATCTTATATTATTGATTTTTGCAGCAATGAAAGCTCTATACTTAATTCCTTTGGATTTTCGATTCGTGGGATGTAGTTTGCTCTCATCAGCGATTAAAAAATACTCAAGAGATATTCCTGAAATTTTTTGAAATTTTTTTTCAATATTGGAAATGATTTCAGAAATTTCGAGGCTATTAAAGTTATCTCTTGCAAATCTAAGAGCTTTATACAAATTTGAGGCTATTTTTTTTGAAGAATTATTTAATTTTTTATTTCTAGAACTTAAGGCCAAACCATCACAGCTTCTTTTGGTTTTACATCTAATTATTTTAATACTTAGACTTCTATCTTTAACAAATAACTCAATAATTCTTAGTTGTTGAAAGTCTTTTTCTCCAAAAAATGCATAATCTGGTTTCACTATTTCAAAAAGCCTTTCAACCACAGTAATCACACCATTAAAATGATTTCCTCTTGAACTTCCTTCCATGTACTTGTCTAAGCCACTGAAGCTAAACTTTTTAGTCTTCACATTATTTCCATAAATCTCTTTGATTTCTGGGGTAAATAAAATTAATTGATCATCATAAACTTTCAATGTTCTAAAATCAGCATTATGATCTACTGGGTATTCCTTTAGATCTTTGAAATCATTAAATTGTGTTGGATTTAAAAAAATTGAAACTACAGTAATAGTGCTCTTTCTTATTGATTTATCTACTAAGGAAATATGGCCCTCATGTAAAGAACCCATTGTGGGGACAAATCCAATTTTAGCTTCAGAATCTGAAAATTTATCAAGATACTTCGTTAAGGCCGAAATACTTCTGAATGTAAGCATTTAATAAAAATTATCAATTTGTAAACTTAATACATTGCCGTTAATCTACATAATTTTTGTAATTTTGCTAGCTCAAAAGGACGCTTCAAAACAGTGATTTAATGAAAAATAGAAAGATTTTATACGTTTCCTCCGAAGTAGTGCCATACTTGCCTGAATCAGAAATTTCTAAAATGTCATTTGAAATACCTAAGATGGTCAGCAAACAAGGTGGTCAAATTAGAATTTTTATGCCAAGATATGGCAATATAAATGAAAGAAGACATCAACTTCATGAGGTAATAAGACTCTCCGGTCTTAATTTAGTTATCGATGATTTAGATATGCCACTTATTATCAAAGTTGCCTCGATCCCAAAAGAAAGAATTCAAGTCTATTTTATTGATAATGAAGAATACTTCAAAAGAAAATCTACTTTTCTTGACAAAGAAGGAAAATTATTTGAGGATAACGACGAAAGAGCTATATTTTTTGCTAAGGGCGTTTTAGAAACAATTAAAAGATTAAACTGGTCTCCTGATATTATTCATATTCATGGATGGATGGCTTCTTTACTTCCCTTGTATATGAACGAATTTTACAAAGAAGAGCCCATTTTCCAAAAAAGTAAAATCATTACTTCTTTGTACAAAAACGAATTTGAGCAAACTTTAAGTGATAAAATGATGAAGAAAATAATGTTTGATGAAATTGACAAGGAGAAGGTTGAGGTTTTAAAAAAAGCAACTTATGAAAATTTGATAAAACTTGCTATTGACTTTTCCGACGGGCTAATCATCGGGTCTGAAAATGTTTCTGAAGGAATCACAAGTTATTTGAAAAAATCAAAGAAACCTAGCTTGGAATATCACCCAATGGATTCTTTTTCAGATCATTATCTTGAATTCTATGAAAAATTCTTAAACAACTAATGAAATTTGTAAAATTTTTATTGTTTATATCACTTATTTATTCCTGCGAAAAAGATTTAATAAGTTTTGAATCAGGAGTTATAAATTCAGAAAATGCAATTAACTTTTCTACGAATCAACTGGAGTTTTCGCTAAAAAATAATTCTGAAAATCTGAACCCTGTTCAATCAAATGGATTACCCTCGTATTTAATTGGGGGTTACAACCACCCTCAATTTGGTAATATCAAGAGTAGTTTTGTTGGACAATTAGTCCCCGCAAATTACAATCATAATTTTGGTGAAAACGCGGTTATTGATTCAGTTATTATGAGAATACCAATCTACTCTAGAGGTGTTGAAACAAGTGAAGATGGTGATATAACTTACGAAATTGATTCTGTTTACGGCGAAGCCCCAATTAAAATTTCTATTTATAGAAATAATTTTTTTTTAAGAACATTTGATCCCTACTCCGAATTTGGAGTCTCTCAAAAATATTACTCCGATGGATCTTTGTCGAGCTCTGAATTTTTAAACCCATCTCAACTTGAAGGAGAGTTACTTTTTGAAATAAATGACTTTGTTCCATCTGCAGAGCAAATCAATCTTACTGAAATTGATACTTCTACGGGTGAGCCATATGTGTCTCAAAAACTTTCACCTTCCATTAGATTTAAGCTTAATAATCCTGGAGATGAGTTTTGGGAAACAAATTTTATTGAAAATGAAGAAACCCAAGTCCTGAGTAGTGAAAATAAATTCAAAGATTTTTTTCGCGGTATTTATATTAAAGCTGAGCAGAATGGCTCAGAAGGCAGTATGATGTTATTGAATTTAGCCTCATCCAATTCTAGAATTACGATTCACTATACCTCTGAAAACTCTGTTATTGTTGATGATAATGTAGATCTCATTGAAACCAATCAACATGAATACGTACTTAATTTTTCTGGAAATTTGGTAAATATCATTGAGAATGAGCAATTATTTAACTTCTCAGCGAATGATGAAGAATTAGGAAATGAAAATATATACTTGTCAGGTGGTCAGGGGATAATTACAAAATTAGACTTATTTTCTGGCGTAATGGAAAATGAAAATGGAGAAGAAGTTAATGAGTTTGAATTTTTTAAAAACTTTTTTGTGGATGAGGAAACTAATCAACCTAAAAGAATAATTAATGAAGCCTTCATTGAGTTTTTTGTAAATTCTGCTTACACTAACCAAGATGAGCCAGATCGTATCTATATTTATAATTATGAAAATAATACTCCACTTATAGATTATTATTTGGATCAATCTATTAGCTCAACAACAATAAATGCAAAAATCAATCATTTGGAGCCACTCAGAAGAGACAGTACTTCAAACAACGAGGGCATTTCATACAAAATTAGGATTACTGAACATTTGAATAATATAATTTTGAGAGATTCAAGTAATGCAAAGTTAGGTTTAGCTGTAATTTCTGATATTGCTGCAATTCAAAATCAAGTAATTCAAAATGAAAATGATCCGATAAAAAGTATCGTTACCGGGTCCCTTTTGTCTCCAAAAGGGACTATACTACATGGGAACTTGAGTAATAGTGCTGATAAAAGACCAAGAATTAAAATTTACTATACAGAACCCAATTTTGAATAGTAGAAATTATAATAAACATAAATTCCTATATAATTTTGTATAACCTCTTATATCTTTGTTAGTATGTGTGGAATAGTCGGATATATAGGAAATAATGAAGCTCTACCGATAATCTTAAATGGCTTGAAAAGACTTGAGTACAGGGGATATGATAGTTCTGGTATAGCTTCATACAATGGAGCTACAATTGTTTGCTGTAAATCGAAAGGAAAAATTAGTAAGCTTGAGAAGATCATTGCTAAAAGAAAAAATATTAAAGGAAAATTGGGTATTGGCCACACAAGATGGGCAACTCATGGAATCCCAAACGACATCAACGCCCACCCACAATTTTCTAATTCAAATAACTTGTGTTTAGTTCATAATGGAATCATCGAAAACTATAATTCTATTAAAGAAAGTCTTATCAAAAAGGGTTATGAGTTTAATTCTGAAACTGATACTGAAGTTTTAGTAAACTTAATTGAATTTGTTAAAGAAAAAGAAAATGTAAAGTTAGGAGAAGCAGTTCAAATTGCATTACAGCAAGTTATTGGCGCTTATGCAATTGCCGTTATTGACAATGATAAACCAGATGAAATA
>CABZIT010000031.1 GCA_902525795.1 uncultured Bacteroidota bacterium | reverse complement strand
GTCAATAAATCCAATTACACCCATACAAATCATGGTTATTATTAAAACGATGATATAAATATTTTTAAGATTAGTAAATAGCAGCACTGGAATAAGAGTAGAAAATATAATTATCAAACCACCCATAGTTGGCGTTCCTTCCTTTTGGTCTTGATCCTTTAGCCCTAAATCTCTAATTGATTCACCAATTTGCTTGGATTTTAAAAATTTAATAATTTTTTTTCCATACAACATTGAGATTACTAACGAAGTAATAAATGCAGCGGCAGATCTAAAAGAGATATAATTAAATAAGGATGCTCCAGGAAATTGGAACTGACTTTCTAAATATTCAAATAAATAATATAACATAACTAGCTTATAATATTTTTAATTACCTCAAAATCATCAAAATTATTTTTGATCCCATTAATTTCTTGATATGATTCATGTCCCTTTCCAGCAACTAAAACAATATCATTTTTTTTGGCGATACTTAATGCCTTCTCAATTGCCTTCCTTCTATCTATTATTCGCGTAACTTTTTCTAAATTTTCAGACAAAACTCCATCCATAATATCATCTATTATTTGAGAAGGATTTTCATATCTCGGATTATCACTTGTAAAAACAACTTTTGTGCTGAGAGAGGATGCAATATTTCCCATAATTGGCCTTTTACTCTTGTCTCTATCTCCTCCACAACCAACCACAGTAATTAAACTATTTTTATCTGAGTTAATTTTTTTTATCGAGGTTATCACGTTTTCCAATGCATCTGGAGTATGAGCATAATCTACAATTGCGATTTTTTCACTATTTGAAAGGAATTGCAATCTGCCTTTTACAGGTTTTAGTTTACTTATTCCCTTCAACAGATTCTCCTCAGGCATTCCTAGGGTTTTTGCTGTAGCATATACTGCTAACAGATTGTAGACATTAAACTCCCCTACTAAATTGCACCATAACTCAGAATTGTTAATTTTGATCATCATTCCGTCAAAAGAAGACTCCAATAATTTTGCTTTAAAATTTGAATTAGACTTTAAGGAATACGAGAATGTTTCAGCATTTGTATTTTGAATCATGAATAAGCCGTTTTTATCATCACAATTCGTTATTGCAAAACCATCAGAAGTAATGTTATCAAAAAACACCTTTTTTGTATTCCTGTAATTTTTAAAATTTTTGTGATAATCTAAATGATCATGGGTTAAATTTGTAAATACCCCTCCCTTGAATTTTAAACCATGAGTTCTACACTGATCAATTCCATGGGAACTTACTTCCATGAAGCAATATCTTACATCATTTTGAACCATTTCATATAAATATTTATTAATAAGAGTAGAGTCAGGAGTTGTTTGGGTGGAATTGTATGTGGTATCGCCAACATCAATTTTTATCGTTGAAATAATTCCTGTTTTAATGCCACATGAATCGTATAAATTATATAATAAATCAACAATTGTTGTTTTTCCATTAGTGCCAGTGACACCAATTAAATTTAATTTTCTGGAGGGATTTTCATAATAATTTGCAGAAATAACTGCAAGGCTATTTCTCGATGATTCAACAAACACATATGTAATTTCTTTGTTTAAAATTGCAAATTCCTTTTCGCTAATTATACATTTTGCTCCATTTTTGATGGCCTCTGAAATAAAACTAGTTCCATCCAAATTATTCCCAATGATTGATACAAATACATCTCCTTCACTTACCTTTCTGGAATCTTTGGTAATATTGCAAATACTTATTTCAGGATCTCCTATAATATTATTTACAGCTACGTTATTCAATATTTCTCTTAATTTCTTCAAATTAATTTGAATTTAATTTTCTCTCCCTTTTTTAATTTTGAGCCGGGTTTTTTAAATTGTTTCATCTTTTTCCCTACTCCTATCAACTCAATTTTATAATTAGAATTTTCAACTATGGAAATAATATCCATCATTTCATATTTGGAAAAATCAGGCATTATTTCATTATTTAAATTCAATATTAAGTTGTTGATTGATTTTGAAGTTTTTATTTCATTTTCTGAAAAAGAATAATTTTCTTTTTGAGGTGTTACAGAGTTGATTTTTTGTGCAATTTCTTTGAAAACTGGTGCAGCTACGATATTTCCATAGTATCCTTTGTTTTTATCGGGCTTATGTATTACAACAGCACATGAATATTTAGGTTTATCAGCTGGAAAATAACCTACAAATGAAGAAATATATAGTCCCGATTCTTTCCAATAATCTGTTTGACAAGTGCCTGTTTTTCCTGCAAGAGAAATATCCTCAGAATAGATATTGTGAGCTGTTCCATGTTTCTTTTCTACTACATTCTTCATCATATTTTTCACAACACTAATTGTCTCACTGCTACATATAGATTCGGAAATTACCTCTCTTTCAAATTTTTCGATTGTTTGATTATATTGCTTAACCTCTTTTATAAATCTCGGCTTTACCATTATTCCATTATTAGCAATAGCATTGTAAAAAGTTAAAATTTGAAGTGGTGTCAATGAGATCCCATATCCAAAGGCCATCCATGGTAAATCGAGGCCATCCCAATTTCTCTTGTCATCTGGATGAGTAAATTTTGGATTGCCTTCCCCAATTATGGGTAGACCAAGTTTTTGATTTAATTTCATTTTAAACAACCCATCGATAAACTTCTCAGGATTGTCCTTATAATTTTCATTTATGACTTGTACCATTGCTGTGTTAGATGAAACCTCAAAAGCTTTTGCAACTGAAATTTTTCCATATCCACCTTTTTTTGCATCTCTTACTTTTCTACCATAGAAATCAATAATTCCATTTTTTGTATCAATAATTTGAGAGGTATCTATTTTCTTATCTTCAAGAGCTCTTATTAATGCCATTAATTTAAAAGTTGAGCCAGGCTCATTAGACTCACCAACTGCATAATTTAGTTTTTCATAATACTTTCCGTTTTTAGTTCTGCCAAGGTTTGATATTGCTTTAATTTCCCCTGTACTTGTTTCCATTACCACGGCGGTTCCATGATCGGCTTCAAAAAATTCTAATTGCCTTAAAAGTGCATGATGAACAGCATCTTGAATTTCAATATTTAATGTTGTTATAAGATCATATCCATCCATTGGCTCAACTTCATTGTAATCAGAAACTGGCTTCCATTGTCCTTGACCAATTTTTTGAGAAAATCTACTTCCACTTTTTCCTTTTAAGTATTTTGGACCAAATGCTCCATCCAAACCTGGTCTCATTGAATTTCCAAAATCATCATATCTTTCATATCCAACTGTCCTTTGAGCAATTCCACCAATTGGATAGTCTCTTTGTGTAAATTGTTCTACAATCAAACCCCCTTTATATCCTCCAAGCTTAAACAGCGGAAAAGACTTGATTTTTTGAAAATCTTGATACCCCAAATTCCTTGCGATTAAAACAAATCTATTTTTATTGGTTCTAGCTCTTTTGAGTTTTTCAAGGAAATACTGCTCGGACTTATCAAAATGTTTAGAGAGCTCAGTACTTAAGAGACTTATATTTTGTTCAAAAATTATATCAGTAGGTGCTACAGCGTCAAAACGAATTGTATACTTTGGAACTGAGCTAGCTAATAACTCTCCATTATCTGAGTATATATTTCCTCTATTTGCAGGTATTTCAATATTTTTAAATTCTCTATTTTCAGAAATATTGATGTAATAGTCTCCTTGAGAAATTTGAAGATCAACCAATTTAAATACTATAAAAAATGAAATAAGTACTAAGAATAGACTCAGTAAATAAAGCCTGTTGGTAATATTCTTTTTAGTTAGTGGCATCAATTACAATTTTAACGGGGGGAGTTTTAGAAGAAATAATACCTTTTTTAGATAGCCTTTCATTAATTGATGACTCCATCCTTGACTTCATTAAACTAGACCTTACATCTACAAATTCTGACCTTAATGATTTTATCTCATCATTTAATGCTGCAATCTCATACACTTTTTTATCAATAGAGTGAGATGAAGAAATCATAACTAAACCTAAAATCAAGAAAAGAAAAATATATATCCAATTTGAAATATATTTTTCATCTACTAAAAAAGAACCTCTAATTAAGTTTATTAACCTTTCTTTCATTATTATAATTTTTCTGCTACCCTAAGTTTAGAACTTCTAGCTCTTATATTTTGTTTTATTTCATTTTTACATGGAGTAATCAAAGGATTTATTTTTTTTAATATTTTTTTTGATTTTCCGTAAAAATCCTTTGTACTTTCATTTGTGAAGTTTCCATAATTAAAGTACCTCTTTACAATTCTGTCCTCAATGGAATGATATGTAATTACACATAATCTCCCATATTTTTTTAAAATTTCAGAAGATTGAATTAAAAATAATTTTAATATGTCTATTTCGTTATTAACCTCAATTCTTAGAGACTGATAAACTCTTGAAAGAACTTTGTTAAAAATGGATTTTGGAAAAATAGGTTCCAATATCTTATTCAGTTCAAAAGTTGTTTCAATATTTTTTTTAGCTCTAGCACTACATATCAAATCAGAAATTTGAAAAGAATTTGTAAAATCTCCATAGGCAGTGAAAAGAGTTGCTAATTTATCACTTGAATATGTGTTGATTATTTTGCATGCATCGATATTTGATTTTTTGTCCATTCTCATATCTAACTTTGAATCAAATCTGTATGAAAATCCTCTTTCTCTATTGTCAATTTGATAAGATGAGATTCCAAGATCTGCAATAATGCCATCAACCTCAATTATTCCCAGATTTCTGACAAAATTGTTCATGTATTGAAAATTTGAATTTATCACTGATAATCTTTTATCATTAATTTTATTTTTGATTGCATCTGGATCTTGATCAAATGAGATCAATTTCCCTTTTTCTGTCAAACGCTTCAAGATTTCCTTGCTATGTCCTCCACCGCCAAATGTCACATCAACATAAACTCCATTAGGATCAATTATTAAAGCATCTATTGATTCCTTTAAAAGAACTGGAGTATGATAATTAGTTTTCGTCATCACCCATCACCTCTTCAGCCAATTGAGCAAAATCCGATTTAGAGTCATCAATTGTTTTTTCATATTTACTTTTGTCCCATATTTCGATAATGTTTACAGATGATGACAAAACAATTTCTCTTTTGATATTAGCAAACTCCGTTAATTCTTTTGGAATCAATAATCTACCTGTATTATCAAGCTCGATGAATTTTAATCCTGCGGTAAATCTTCTTATAAAATCGTTATTCTTTTTTTTGAATCTGTTTAACTTATTTACTTTTGAAATCAAATCCTTCCATTGTTGTAAAGGATATAACTCCAAACATTGCTGAAAAACTGCTCGTTTTAGAACAAATCCTTGACTAATTGAATCAGCAATTTGTTTTTTTAATGCAATAGGAATTAACAGTCTTCCTTTGACATCAATTTTGCACTCATATGTTCCAATCAGATAATTCAAGCTTAATTGTAATAGTTAGATTAACTCAAATTTAATAAAAATAATACCACTTTTTACCACTTTTTACCACTTTGTTAATAAAATTAAGCTTTATTAGTAATTTATAACTATAAAATGATAGGATATATTATTTAAATAATTGATAATGAATTGGTTAAAAAATTAAGTCAATTAATTAACACTAATTGTTGATTACATGTTAACTAGTTTTAATATGAAGTATTACTTTATTTTTAATTAATTTTGAAATATGGTTTTTGAAATAAATAAAGAGAAAGATTTTAGATATATTGAGGAAGGTGATGGGCTTCCAATAATTATCCTTCACGGTTTAATGGGTGGATTAAGTAATTTTAACGGAGCCATCACTTTTTTTAAAGACAAGGGATACAAAGTTTTAATGCCTGTATTACCCATATATGATTTGCCAATTTTAAAAACCTCAGTTCGTGAATTAGCTAACTTTTTAGACAAATTCATTAAATTCAAAAAAATTCAAAAATTTGTTCTAATTGGAAATTCTTTAGGTGGACATATTGCTTTATACTATACCAAAATTTTTAACAAAGCAAATGGCCTAGTCTTGACAGGAAGTTCTGGGCTTTACGAAAAAGGAATGGGAAGCGGATATACTAAAAGAGGTGATTATAATGTAATGAAGAAAAAAGTAGAAGAGGTTTTTTATGACCCAAAAGTTGCTAACAAAGAACTTGTAGATGAAGTGTTTGAAACTGTAAACAATAGAAATAAGTTAATCAAAATCCTCGCAATGGCAAAAAGTGCAATTAGACACAACATGGCTAAAGATTTACCAAAAATGAAACTACCTTGTCTAATTATATGGGGTAGAAATGATAATGTAACACCTCCTGAAGTAGGTATTGAATTTAACAATTTACTTCCAAATTCTGATCTTTCTTGGATCGATAAATGTGGTCATGCACCTATGATGGAGCACCCGGAAAAATTTAATGAAATATTATTGGATTGGCTCAAAGCAAAATTCAAAAAGTGAAAATCAAATCTGCAAAATTTATTGTTAGTAATCAATCGATTGAAAAGTGCCCAAAAGTAAATATTCCTGAATATGCATTTATTGGAAGAAGCAATGTTGGGAAATCTTCTTTAATCAATATGTTGACTAACAATAAAAAACTTGCTAAAACATCTTCAACACCTGGTAAAACAAGATTAATAAACCACTTTTTAATAGATGATACTTGGCACCTTGTTGACTTGCCAGGATATGGTTATGCTAAAGCTTCCAAATCAGAAAAAAAAGAATTTCATAAATTAATTTCTGATTATTTCACAAAAAGGAATCAATTGGTTTCAGCATTTATTTTAGTTGACTTTAGACATGAAGCCCAAAAAATAGATATTGAGTTTATGAAATGGTTAACAATAAACAATATCGCTTTTGCGATTATCTTCACAAAAATTGATAAAATTAAACAAAATGGTAATCCAAATGCTGGAATTGAATTTAAAATTAATAACTATAAAAAAGTTCTTCTAAATCATTGGGAATACTTGCCAAAAATATTTCTTTCATCAAGTGTTAAGCACATCGGTAGAGACAATATTCTACAATATATTGAAAAGATAAATACAACCGTTACTCAAAAATAAAATCTAAAATATTTCCAGTGGAATTTTCCATTTGTTGACCTAGCAATTTGGAAATAGTTGGCGCTATATCTGGGATTTCGGTTCTTTCTGATGTTTCACCTTCCTTTATTCCTTTTCCAAAAAATATTAGAGGCACATGCGTATCATAATTATAACCAGAGCCATGGGTTGTTCCCTTTCCATCATAAAAAATTATATTTTGTTCTAAAATAATTGCAATATCTCCGCTTCTTTCTTTATAAAAACCATTTTGAATTAACTTTTCATATCCTATTAAATTTTTTGTGTTTAAAATATAATCCGCGGAGAAAGCATTTATAATAAAATCAAATGACACCAAAATTTTTACGATTTCATCAATTACTTTGATTTTATCTAACCCATAAAAATCAATTTTATGATCACTTAAATAAATTTGATTATTATCTACGTGTTCAATTAAATTATCAACTTTAACTTCTAAAACATGATTCAATTTTTTTACAACTTTTTGAGACAATTCATTTTCACTTATTGCTTTTGCACTGACACCATTACTAGCAAGAAATGCGGGTATTTCTAAAACTCCATGATCACCGGTTAAAAAGAATGTATATTGATTTTTACCTAACTCATCATCTAAGAAAGATAAAAGTTTTTCAATCTCTCTGTCCAAACGAATATAAGTATCTTGAGTTTCTACTGATGCAACTCCAAAATTGTGACCAATATAATCTGTAGAGGAATAACTAATAGTTAAAACATCAGTAACATTTCTTTTTCCCAAATTTTCATTAATAATCGCTTGAATAGCAAAGTCAGTTGTCATTTGATTTCCATAAGGAGTTTCTTTGATCATATCAAAACAATCGTTGTGCTTCATCAAAGATTTAGTATCATAGGGAAAGGCAGAGTTATCTTTACCATTGAATAATTTTTCAAAATTATTGTTATCTAATTCAAAATTATCATATGTTGAAATATCATACAGAGTTGACCATTCTTCCAAATACTTTTCTAAATTATCTTCATAATTAAATTCCTTAACCCATTTGGGTAACTCTTTCATATAATATGTGCTTGAAATCCATTGCGCTTTTTCTTTACCATAATACCAATATGCTGCATCCGCATGTATTCCACCCATTAAAATCGAACCACGGTCCTTTATGCCAACTGAGATTGTCTTGCTGGTGTGATTATTGGATAATTTATTAATATCAGCAAATGTTTCAACAAGCATATTCATTGGAGATTTATTTCCTGTATATTCATCACCACCAATATTTTTATAATTGATATCCTCAGTGCAATAAACTGATTTATTTTTTTTTCTGTCATACCAATTATTTCCGACAATTCCATGTGTCATCGGAGTTGACCCTGTTGAAATTGAGGAGTGACCTGGTCCTGTAACCGTGGGAACATAATTGAAAAAATTATTTTTACAATTAAATCCATCATTAATTAATTTGTTAAATCCATTATCATTGAATCTATGAGATAAGTTTTCTAAAAAGTCATATCTCATCTGATCGACTACAACTGCAACTACGAGCTTTGGTTTTAAATTATCATTTTCTGAAAAACTAATAAAAAATGAAAAAAAGAGAGTTAAAAAAATATAATTTCTAATCATTATGCAAAAATAAAAAATTGTTGTTCAGAAAATGTTAAATTATCGTAAATTAAATTCTGTAAAGATAAGTTCAAATGAATTTTTTCTATAACATTGGGAGATATTTTATTATGCTTCAAAAGATGTTTCAAAAACCTACAAAATGGAGGGTTATGAAACAGCTAATCTTAAAAGACACCGAAGATACAGTTATAAATTCATTGGGAATTATTTCGTTTGTTTCCTTTTTTATTGGTGGGGTTATTACGATACAATTAGCATTAAGTACAACAGGATCTTTTTATCCAAAATATTTAGTTGGATTTGCTACAAGAGAAACAATAATTCTAGAGTTTGCACCAACAATTATTTCAATTATTATG
>CABZIT010000030.1 GCA_902525795.1 uncultured Bacteroidota bacterium | reverse complement strand
TGAAATGGTCTTATCCCCTATTAATTCAAAAAAAATTTCTGCTAAAAAAAATATTTTGATCAAAATTTTAACAACAACTGATACTTCTTACTCATATGAGTATTCATTTGTAGGTGAAAATAAAAAACTAAAGGCAGTCGCAATTAAAATAAACTAGTTTGAGCTGTTGATTCATCACTTTCTGAACTATCAATCAAAACGTCCTCGTCTACAACTTCAATCTCGTTAGCTGGTTTTTCAAAGGGTGGAATATATTCAAGCGATTTTAACAGGTTTACCTGCTTAACTTTGTGTGGAGTTAACTGATTTCCCTGAGCTTTAATTCCTTTTACAGAAATAAATTCATCAAAAACAATTCTAAGATTGGGTTTTGGTTCTTTGTTCCTTATTTTTTTGAAAACTACTTCAATAACTGGCCTCCAGTCTGTAGAAATTAACTCAAGAAACGACCCTTTACTGTTTGAGATAAAAACCTCTTCCCTATTCTCATTTTCAACAATAAATCTTTTTGCAAAATACTTTTCTTTTTTTGAATCAAAATAAACAACAGATAAAGGTTTTTTTGGGATCCACTTTTCTAAAATAATCATATCCTCATTAAAGTGTGTAGTTAGTTCCGGGGATATAATTTTTAAAATGCCTGTTTGTGAAACAACTAAAATTTTATCCTCACCCCTAAACTCACCCAGTAAATCTCCTCTTTCGTCAACATTTAATCTTTGAACTGTATCATCAAACCATATTTTTCTTGGCTTTAATGTTGATACTCCTTTTTCTTTTAATTCAATATTTTTTATTGTATTTCTTGTTATGATATTTCCTCTTGATGCTCTGCCCTTGATTATTACTTCTGAAAAATCAACATCCCATTTCAATTTTTTTAATTTTGAGTTACTTCTCAGGTTAATGGTAATTTTTTCCGCCTCACCGTTAGGGTTAGCAGAAAAATATTTAACATGACTATCTTTTTTTGAACTGGAGAGTTTATACAATTTATCTCTGGTAATACCAGAAACAGCAAATCGTTTTATAAAATTAATTCCCTTGTCTCCATCTTTATAAACCATATTATAAATAGTCCTTAAATCCTTCTTTTTAAAAACGGCAACGTGAACTATATTTTTACCAACAAAAACTTTTGAATCTACTTTTGTAACCATCATGCTACAGTTTTCAGTAAAAACTATAATATCATCAATATCACTACAATCACAAACATATTCATATCTTCTCAAAGAGGTACCGATAAATCCTTCTTCCCTATTAACATATAGCTTAGTATTTCTAATCACAACCTTTTTAACATCAACATCATCAAATATCTTAATTTCTGTTTTTCTTCTTTTTTGAGATGAATAATCTCTTTTAAGTCTTTCAAAATAATCAATTGCAAAATCAATTAAATTATTTAGATTTTCTTTAACCTCAGAAATTAGCATTTCAAGATTTTCAATTTTTTCAATGGCTTTATTTATGTCAAATTTTGAAATTCTTTTTATCTTGATTTCTGTTAACCTAATAATATCATCTTCATTTACATTTCTTTTTAAATTTTTGGTAAATGGAGTAACTCCTTTTTTTATTGCCATTAAAACACCCTCCCAGCTTTCTTCTTTTTCAATATCACGATATATTTTATTTTCAATAAAAATTCTTTCTAAGGAAAAATTATGCCATTGATCATCAAGTTCACCAAGTTTAATTTCTAACTCTTTTTTCAACAGATCAACTGTAAAATTTGTAGATTTTATTAATATTTCAGAAACCCCCATAAAACATGGCTTGTGATTTTCGATAACACATGAAAGTGGAGATATAGATAATTCACAATTTGTGAATGCATAAAGTGCATCAATTGTTTTGTCTGGTGATATCCCTGAGGGTAGATAAATTATTATTTCAACTTTAGATGAAGTATTATCATCAATTTTTTTAATTTTTATTTTACCTTTATCATTTGCCTTTAAAATAGAATCAATTAATGAAGATGTAGTTGTTGTAAAAGGAAGCTCTGAAATAAGAAGAGTTGATTTATCAACAACGCTAATTTTAGCTCTAACTCTTACCTTTCCTCCTCTTTTTCCGTCATTGTAATTAGTAAAATCAGCAATACCCCCCGTGGCAAAATCAGGAAATAATTTAAACTTTTTATTTTTAAGGTGCTTAATTGAAGCATTTATTAATTCTATAAAATTATGGGGCAAGATTTTTGTGGATAAACCAACCGCAATTCCCTCAGCACCTTGTGCCAGAAGTAGAGGAAATTTCACAGGTAAATTTATTGGCTCCTTTCTTCTACCATCGTATGATGACTGCCAATCAGTTACCTTTGGATTAAAAACAACATCTAATGCAAATTTAGATAATCTTGCTTCAATATATCTAGAAGCTGCAGCTCTATCGCCTGTTAATACATTTCCCCAGTTGCCCTGGGTATCAATCAATAAATCTTTTTGACCAATTTGTACCATTGCATCCGCAATACTAGCATCCCCATGGGGATGATACTGCATAGTATGACCAACAATATTAGCAACTTTATTATACCTTCCATCATCAAGATCTTTCATGGATTGCATAATCCTCCTCTGAACAGGTTTGAAACCGTCTTCAACAGAGGGTACTGCCCTCTCTAAAATTACATAAGATGCATAATCTAAAAACCAGTCCTTATACATACCGGTTAGCCTGGTTATTGAACCTGATTCTTCTACGTTATTATTTTTAATTAGGTTATCTTCTTCCATTTAATCTAGAACATCAAGTTCAACCTTTAAATTATCAATTATAAAAGATTGACGATCAGGGGTGTTTTTTCCCATGTAAAAACTAAGTAATTCCTCTGAGCTTTTATCTTCATCCAACATTACAGGATCTAACTTTATATTATCGCCTATAAAATGACCAAACTCATCTGGTGATATCTCACCGAGCCCCTTAAATCTTGTAATTTCAGGATTTGATTTTAATTTTTGTATGGCATCAATCTTTTCATTTTCAGAGTAACAATAAATTGTTTCTTTTTTATTTCGAACTCTAAATAATGGAGTTTGCAATATATATAAATGTCCTCTTTTAATTAATTCAGGAAAAAATTGGAGGAAGAAAGTAATGATTAGTAATCTTATATGCATGCCATCGACATCTGCATCAGTTGCAATTACAATATTATTATACCTTAAATCTTCAATTGAATCTTCAATATTCAAAGCAGATTGCAGTAAATTAAATTCTTCATTTTCATAAACAATTTTTTTGGACATTCCATATGAGTTTAATGGCTTTCCTCTTAAACTAAAAACTGCTTGTGTATTAACATCTCTTGATTTTGTGATACTACCTGATGCAGAATCTCCCTCAGTTATAAATAATGTACTCTCTAATCTTTTAGACTCCTTCAAATCTCCAAAATGAATTCTACAGTCTCGTAATTTTTTATTGTGTAAACTAGCTTTTTTTGCCCTCTCCTTGGCAAGTTTTCTAATTCCAGAAAGTTCCTTTCTTTCTTTTTCAGCTTGTAATATTTTGCGTTGTATTGCTTCGGCAACTTCTTGATTCTTATGCAAAAAATTATCAAGTTTTGTTTTTAAGAATTCATTAATATAAACCCTTACTGAGGGTAAGTTACCTCCCATTTCAGTAGAACCAAGTTTTGTTTTAGTTTGACTTTCAAAAACAGGTTCCATCACTTTTATTGAAACCGCTGCAACAATAGATTTTCGAATATCAGATGCATCATAATTTTTACCATAAAATTCTCTTACAGTCTTAACAAATGCCTCTCTAAATGAACTTAAATGTGTCCCTCCTTGGGTAGTGTTTTGTCCGTTAACAAAAGAGTGATATTCCTCACTATATTGTATTTTACTGTGGGTTATTGCAACCTCGATATCATCGCCCATTAAATGAATTATTGGATAAGTAATGTCATTATCCTTTATTCTTTCTATTAAGAGGTCTTTTAATCCGTTTTCGCTAAAATACTTTTCATTGTTAAAAAGAATGGTTAAACCAGTATTTAAGTAAACATAATTTTTTAACATTCTGGAGATGTATTCCGATCTAAACTTAAAATTCTTAAAAATTGATTCATCGGGAATAAATGTAACCTTAGTTCCCCTACGACGCGAACTTTGCTCAGGCTGTAACTCTTCTTTTAATTCACCTTTGTTAAATTTGGCAAAAGCGGTTAGCCCATCACGGTTAGACTCAACTTTAAAATAGTCAGATAATGCGTTTACTGCCTTAGTGCCTACTCCATTCAATCCAACAGCTTTTTTAAAAGCTCTTGTATCGTATTTACCTCCAGTATTCATTTTAGAGACTACATCAACAAGCTTTCCCAATGGAATTCCTCTGCCGTAATCTCTAACTACAACTCTTGATGACTGAACAGAAACTTCAATAGTCTTTCCTGCACCCATTACATATTCATCAATAGAATTGTCTAAAACTTCTTTAAGTAATATGTATATTCCATCATCAGGCGAAGAACCATCTCCTAATTTACCAATATACATTCCAGGTCGCATTCTAATATGCTCCTTCCAGTCCAGCGACCTGATATTTTCCTCAGTATATTGACTTTTTCCAGACATAATTATACAATCTGTAAATATAAGATATCAGCAATTTAAAATAATAAATAGAATTACAAAGTAATTAACAAAATATCAAGATATAACCAGTAAATTATACATTAAATAGAAAATGAATTATATCACCACTTTTAACCTCATACTCCTTACCCTCAATTCTCATTTTACCTGCTTCCCTAGCCTTTAATTCAGTTTTATAATAATTAAAATCTTCATATGAAATTACCTCAGCCTTTATAAAACCTTTTTCAAAATCAGAGTGGATAACCCCAGCGGCCTGCGGAGCTAATGATCCCTTAGGAATAGTCCATGCTCTTACCTCTTTAGGACCAGCAGTAAAGTAGGTGTGCAAATCTAATAAATTATAAACTGCACTGATCAGTTTAGATGAACCCGGCTCATTGATTCCTAAGTCGTCTAAAAAAATTTTCCTTTCATCATAACTTTCTAATTCTTGGATCTCAGCTTCAATTCCTGCAGCTAATGTAATAACTTGTACATTTTCCTTTTTTGCTAAATTCATTACTGAACTGACGTAATTATTTCCGTCAACGACACTTCTTTCATCAACATTACAAACATATAAGACAGGTTTGGATGTTAAAAGCTGTAATGGTTTTAATATATGAACTTTCTTTTTTATTTCGTCTGAAATGGATCTGATATTTCTAGATGACTCAAGATGCGAAACAATCTCTTTTAAAATACCAAGTTCTTCTACAGATGATTTATCACCAGATTTTGATGTTTTTTTTACTTTTTCAAGTCGATTTTGAACAGTTTCTAAGTCCTTTAGCTGCAACTCAATATCTATAATCTCCTTATCTCTTACAGGGTCTACTGATCCATCAACATGAGCAATATTATCATCATCAAAACACCTTAAAACATGAATGATAGCATCAGTTTCTCTAATATTTGCTAAAAATTTATTTCCTAATCCCTCCCCTTTACTTGCACCTTTAACTAATCCAGCAATATCAACAACCTCAACCGTGGCAGGTATGGTTTTTTCAGGATTAACTAATTCATTTAAAATATTAATTCTTTTATCAGGTACATTTATAATACTATGATTTGGTTCTATGGTACAAAATGGGAAATTAGCACTATTAGCTTTAGTATTAGACAAACAATTAAATAAGGTTGATTTACCAACATTTGGCAATCCTACAATCCCAGCTTTCATTTAACCGTGCATGATGTTTTGTTTTTCTAATAATGTGGATTCAGATTCAATATTATTTAAATCAGGAATACAGCAATCAACTGGGCAGACAGCAGCACATTGCGGCTCTTCATGGAAACCTTTACACTCGGTACATTTATCAGGTGCAATGTAATAAACCTCATCACTAAATGCTCTTTGAGATAAATCTGCATTAACTATTTTTCCCCCAATAAGGTTTACTTCCCCAGAAAGCTTAGTTCCATCAGAATATTTCCAATTTATGGCAGCTTCATATATAGCAGTATTTGGACACTCTGGTTCACATGCTCCACAATTAATACAATCATCTGTTATGACTATTGCCATATTTGCTTTATAATGAATAAATTTACATCAAAATTAAAGCCATAATGCCTAAAATCAAAAGTATATCAGCAGAATTAACCGAAAGACTAAATTGGTTAGTTTGTTTAGGTGATCTCTTTTCATCATATAAAAAGAATAAAAATGATCAATTTTACACTATAATTAAAAAAGCTGAAATTCACAATCCATGGTTTTCAGAACAAAACATAAATACTTCAATTAATTATTGGGAAAGTAAACTAAAATTAAAAAATATCAATGCATGGATTTCAAAGTATGAAATAATTGAAAGGCAAGCTGTTGAAGTTGGTATTGTGATGGCTGGAAACTTTCCTTTTTCAGGTTTACATGATCTAATTTGTGTTATTATTTCTGGAAATATTGCTTTAGTCAAAACATCTAGATCAGATAAGATTTTGATTGACTATATAATTGATTACTTGTGGAATAAATTTCCAATTTCAAAACATTATATAATTAAAACAGAAATTCTCAAAGAATTTGACAAAGTAATTGCAACGGGATCTAATAATACTTTCAGGTATTTTGAGTATTATTTTAGGAAAAAACCAAACATTCTCAGAAAAAGTAGGACATCCGTTGCAATTTTAGCAAATGATACTGACAAAGATTCATTGCGTTTATTAGCCAAAGATGTATTTACATACTTTGGACTAGGTTGTAGAAATGTTTCTAAATTATTTATTCCAATTGGATTTGATATAAAAAAAATAATTCATGGCTTTGATGATTTTGAAAAAATAAAACTTCATCACAAATATTCAAATAACCTTAATTACTACAAAACAATCAAAATACTGAATAATGAAAAATTTATTGATGGTAAATTTTTTTTAATGTCAGAATCAAAAAGGTTTACCCCTCCTATCTCAGAAATTTATTATGAATTTTATGAGAATAAAAAAGAACTAATTAAGTATTTAAAAACAAAATCAGAAAATTTACAGTGCATAGTTTCGAATTCAATCATTGAGAACCATGTCAATTTTGGTGACACACAAAATCCGAAATTGTCAGATTACGCAGATAATATTGATACACTTAAATTTCTGTTAACAAATTAGTTAAAATATTTTTTATCTATTCTTAATCAAATTGTATTAATTAACGAAATTTGGCATTTTAAATTAAAATATGAAAATTCATAATTTTTGTGCAGGTCCATCGATATTACCAAATGAAGTTTTTTCACAAGCTTCTGATGCAGTAAAAGAAATAAATAATTCTGGGTTATCATTACTTGAAATTTCACATAGAAGCCATGATTTTGTTGATATTATGGACGAGGCCAGGGACTTGTCAATCGAACTGTTAGGTTTGAGTAGAAAAGATTACACTCCTTTATTTTTACAAGGGGGCGCAAGCATGCAGTTCATGATGACAGCGTATAACTACTTAAAAAATGAAGCTGCATTTCTAAATACTGGAACTTGGAGCAAAAAAGCGATTAAAGAAGCAAAGATTTTTGGAAAAGTTGATGTTTTAGGATCTTCAGAGGACGAGAATTTTAATCATATACCTAAAATATCTATTGATAAAGAATATGATTATTTTCACTGTACATCTAACAATACGATTTTTGGGACTCAGATCCATAATTTTCCTAAATCAAATGTTCCTGTTTTTTGTGATATGAGCAGTGATATATTTTCAAGAGTAATTAATTTTCAAGATTTTGATTTAATCTATGCTGGAGCACAAAAAAATCTTGGACCTGCTGGAACTACTTTAGTTGTAATCAGAAATGAACTTCTTGAAAGAATCAATGAAAACGTTCCCTCAATGTTAAATTATAAAGTTCACTCTGAAAAAAGCAGTATGTTCAATACTCCTCCGGTATTTTCTGTTTATGTCTCTTTATTAAATATGAGATGGATAAAAAACAGTGGTGGAATATCTAAATTAGAAGAAAAAAATAGAAAAAAAGCTGAAATCCTATATTCTGAAATTGACATCAATCCATTGTTTAAAGGTCATGCAAAAGCTGAAGATCGTTCAATTATGAATGCTACTTTTAATCTTACTGATAACAACTTTAAAAATACATTTGAATCTATGTTAGAAAAGGCAAACATAAAAGCACTTTCTGGTCACCGAAGTGTTGGTGGTTATAGAGCCTCTATGTACAATGCAATGGATATACAAAGTGTGAAAGTTTTAGTTGAAGTAATGAGTGAATTAGAATCAAAAATGTAACTATGAATGTTTTAGCCAATGATGGTGTATCGAAAAATTGTGTTTTAAAATTAGAAGAAAACGGTTTTAGAGTAATACAAGATAAAGTTGAACAAGAAGAACTAGCGGATTACATTAACGCTGAATCCATTGAAGTTTTGCTTGTAAGAAGTGCTACAAAAGTCAGAAAAGAATTAATTGATAATTGTCCTAATTTAAAATTTGTAGGCCGTGGTGGTGTTGGGATGGATAATATTGATGTTGAATACGCAAAAAGCAAAGGAGTTCAAGTTACAAATACCCCTGCTGCATCATCTATTTCTGTAGCTGAAATTGTTTTTGCACATCTTTTTTCATTGGCTAGATCCCTTTTTAAATCTAATCGTTCTATGCCACTTGAAGGAGATAGTAAATTTAAGCAACTGAAAAAAGATTATGCCAAAGGAATTGAACTGAGAGGAAAAACAATCGGTATAATCGGATTTGGTAGAATTGGTCAAGAAGTTGCAAAAATTGCCCTTGGAATTGGAATGCATGTTAAATTTTATGACATTTTTATTAAATATGCTGATCTTGAAATTTCATTCTTTGATGGAAGCTCAAAAAAGTTTTCACTCTCATCTTCTGATTATGAAGATTTATTAAAATCATCAGACTTTATAACCTTACATATTCCCGCCCAAAAAGATTACATAATTGGTGAAAAAGAGCTAAGTCTAATGAAAGATGGAATCGGGATTATTAATGCTGCCAGAGGAGGCGTTATTGATGAAAATGCTCTACTAAATGCAATTTCTAAAAATAAAGTTTTATTTGCAGGATTGGATACCTTTGAAAATGAACCCTACCCAGATATTAAGGTTTTAATGAATTCTCATATTAGCCTAACCCCACATATTGGTGCTGCCACAAATGAGGCACAAGAAAGAATTGGTATTGAACTTGCTGACAGAATTATAAACTTTTACAACTCGTCAAATGCTAAGTAAACTTAAGAACAGATGGGGTATAAATTCTAATTTACAAATCCTTAAAATATTTATTGTTTTTGGGATCACTGGGTCTACCGCTGCTTGGATATCAGAACCTATTTGCAACTTTTTTGGGATCAACACTGAAAACTTAAACATTCTAATTTACTGGTTTTCAAGAATTATTTTAATAACTATTGTCTATCAGTTCATTCTGATTTTTGTTGCTTTCATTTTTGGTGAGTTTAAGTTTTTTTGGAGGTTTGTCAAAAAATTTTTAAATCTTTTTAGATTAAAAATCTAATTATTTTAATTCAGATTTGAATTTCAATTTAAATTTTTCAATTTTTGGTGCGATAACATACTCACAGTAAGGTTGGTTCTGGTTTAATTCATAATAGTTCATGTGATAATTCTCTGCAGTGTAGAATTCTTTTAGTGGTTCTACTTGGGTAACAATCCGTTTTTTAAATAAACCTTCTTCATTGCATTTTTTGATAAAATTCTCAGCATATTTTTTTTGTTCCAAATCTGTGTAAAAAATTGCTGACCTATAATGTTTTCCTACATCATTTCCCTGACGATTTATGGTGGTTGGATCATGGGTCCTAAAAAATACATCTAGAAGCAATTCATATGAAATAAAATCTGAATCATATTCAATCAATACTGTTTCAGCATGACCAGTTATTCCACTGCATACTTGTTCATAGGTTGGGTTTTCATAATTTCCACCAGAATATCCTGGGACAGCTTTCTTAACTCCTTTAAGCCTTAAAAATACCGCTTCAGTACACCAGAAACAACCACCAGCAAAATAAGCTTTTTTTAAATTGTTCATATTTAAGAAATATTGTCTTAATTTTGATTAAGATGATAGTTGCCAAAAATATACATAAATTTTATGAAAATAAACATATTCTCAAAGGCATTGATATTAAAATTGAAGAGGGAGAAATTGTAAGTTTAATAGGATCTTCAGGCGCAGGAAAAACAACTTTATTACAAATTTTAAGCACAATTGAAAAATATGAAGCTGGTTATAATTCAATGTTAAGTCTAAATGGAATTAACTTAGATACTTTAAATAAAAATGAAATAGCCAAATTAAGGAATGAAAACTTAGGATTTGTTTTTCAATTCCATGAACTTTTACCTGAATTTACCGTGGTTGAAAATATTTGTATACCCGCTTTTATCAAAGGAATTTCAAAAAAAG
>CABZIT010000029.1 GCA_902525795.1 uncultured Bacteroidota bacterium | reverse complement strand
CAATAAATTAAATGATAATATTGAAGTAACAAATATTTCAAATTCTCATAAAAATTTTATTTGGATTTTTGACCAAAATAATGACGAGATATTAAAGTATGATTTTTTTACAAACAGAATTTTAAATAATATAAAAATTAAAGTTAAAGGGAAATTATATGACATTATTAGTGATTATAATTCCTTATGGATTTTAACATCAAATGAATTAATGAAAGTTAATTATAGTGGTTTATTAGATTATAAAATACCAAATTCAGATAACTTTAACAAAATAAGATTTTTTAAAAAAAATATTTTTTTAGCGTCTGATGATAGTGTAGGATATCTTAACATAAAAGAATTAAAAATAAATTTATTCAAAATACCAAAATTATTTATTAAAGATTTTTTTGTAATCAATGAATCCTTGTATATTTATGAAGAGGATTTTTATAAGAGATTTTTAATAATTAAAAATTAGCAAATGCATATAGCAATAGCAGGAAATATTGGTGCTGGTAAAACAACACTTACAAAACTTTTATCAAGGCATTATAAATTTAAGAAAGAACTGGAGGATGTTTTAAAAAACCCTTATCTCGATGATTTCTACAATCAAATGGAAAGGTGGAGTTTCAATCTTCAAATATATTTTTTAAATAGTAGATTCAGACAAATTAAGGACATTCAAAGAAAGGGGATTAATGTAATTCAAGACAGAACTATATATGAAGATTCAAATATCTTTGCACCCAATCTTCATGCAATGGGGTTGATGACAAATAGAGACTTTGAAAACTATAAATCTCTTTTTAGTCTCATGGAAGAAGACGTAGCAGCCCCAGATTTACTAATTTATTTGAGAAGCTCAATTCCTAACCTTGTATCACAAATTCATAAAAGAGGCAGAGATTATGAAAACTCGATTAGTATTGATTATTTGAGCAGGCTAAATGAAAGATATGAAGCATGGATTCATAACTACAAAAAAGGAAACTTACTTATTATTGATATTGATGACTTAGATTTTGTTGAAAACAAAAAAGACCTCAATAAAATCATTTCTTTAATTGATAAAAAAATTAACTAAAAAAAGGCCTCACGTTAAGGCCTTTATTCATTAGTACTTCCAAATTTTAGTCTTTTATAAACTGATCAATTTCGTTAATACCCCTTTTTTGCCTTAATAATTGTTTCCTCTTTTGAATCATTTATTGTTTCTGAAATACTTGCTGATCCTGAAAGGTCTGTTTGATTAGTTGTTATTATCCAAACATCATTTTGTACTTCAATTAGGACTTCTTTATTAAACTTATGATCAAGATTAGTGTGACTCGAATCCAAAGAGTGACCTCCAAGAATTGGTGCAATTACAAGACCAATTAAACATGTAAGTTTAATTAGTATATTCATGGATGGGCCAGAAGTATCCTTAAAAGGATCTCCAACTGTATCACCAGTAACTGAAGCTTTATGTGCTTCAGATCCCTTGAAAGTCATTTTTCCATTAATTTCAACACCTGCCTCAAAAGATTTTTTTGCGTTATCCCATGCTCCACCAGCGTTATTTTGAAAAATAGCCCATAAAACTCCACTAACTGTAACTCCTGCCATATATCCACCAAGCATTTCAGCAATCTGCTGATTTTCAATACCGATTAACATTGGAAAAGCTGTTATGATTATTGGAGTACCAATTGCTAAAATACCAGGCAACATCATTTCTCTTAAGGATGCTTTAGTTGATATGTCAACACATTTATCGTATTCTGGTTTTGCCTTTCCTTTCATGATTCCGGGGATTTCTTTAAATTGTCTTCTGACTTCATATACCATTTCCATAGCTGCTTTACCAACTGCATTCATTGCAAGAGCTGAGAAAACGACTGGTACCATACCTCCGATGAATAACATCGCTAAAACTGGTGCTTTGAAAATATTAATCCCCTCAATTCCGGTAAATGTCACATATGCTGCAAATAAGGCAAGTGAGGTAAGCGCTGCAGAGGCAATAGCAAAACCCTTTCCAGTAGCAGCCGTCGTATTACCAACAGAGTCGAGAATATCAGTTCTTTCCCGAACAATTGGTTTTTGACCACTCATTTCTGCAACACCACCTGCATTATCAGAGATTGGGCCAAAAGCATCGATTGCTAGTTGCATTCCTGTGGTAGCCATCATGGCAGATGCAGATAATGCAACACCGTAAAATCCAGCAAATGCATATGCTGCCCAAATTGCAGCTGCAAATAATATGACAGATCCAAATGTTGAGATCATCCCAGTGGCAAGTCCAGCAATAATATTTGTGGCTGCCCCAGTACTTGATTTTTGAACAATTTCCAAAACTGGCCTCTTGCCTAAACCAGTATAATATTCAGTGATAGCTGAAATAAACCAACCAACAATTAATCCAGTTAATGCAGCTAAAAATACGTTTATGGATGAAATATCCTTGACTCCTTCACCAAAAAACTCCATCTGTAAAGTTTCTGGCAACATATAATCAATAAGAAAATAAGAGGAAATTGCAACTAAAAGTATTGAAATTCCATTTCCCTTATTAAGGGCACCCATAACTTCTGCCTCTTTGGCCTTGTTAGAATTAATTTTTACAAATAATGTCCCAACCAGTGATATAATTATTCCAATTCCAGCAATAGCCATTGGCAATAAAATTGGACCAATTCCTCCAAATGAATCTTCAATCGATCCACCCATATCAATAATTACGTAATTACCCAATACCATTGCTGCTAAAACTGTAGCAACATAGGATCCAAATAAATCTGCACCCATTCCTGCAACATCCCCTACATTATCACCTACATTATCTGCAATGGTAGCTGGATTTCTTGGATCATCTTCAGGGATTCCTGCTTCAACTTTACCCACCAAATCAGCCCCTACATCAGCCGCTTTTGTATAAATTCCACCCCCTACTCTAGCAAAAAGTGCTATCGATTCTGCACCTAATGAAAAACCAGCTAGAGTTTCTAAAACAACAATCATGGTATCACTAGCTGAGCCATAGTCACTAGGTGACCAAACTCCATCCATAAAATAATTGAAAAATATAATAAAAAATGCGGTTAGACCTAAAACTGCAAGACCTGCAACACCCAACCCCATGACTGTGCCGCCAGCAAAAGAAATTTTTAAGGCTTCTGGAAGTGATGTTTTAGCAGCCTGAGTTGTTCTAACATTTGTTTTGGTAGCTATTTTCATCCCTATATTTCCTGCAAATGCAGAAAAGAATGCCCCAAAAATAAATGAAACTACAATCAAAATATGTGTTGTTGGAACAACAAATGATATACCTGCTAAAGCAACACTGACAATCAGAACAAAAATTGACAGTAATTTGTATTCAGCATTCAAAAAAGCAAGGGCTCCCTCATAAATGTGATCAGAAATTTCTTTCATTTTACCGTCACCGGAGTCCTGCTTTAGTACCCAAGATCTTAGAACAAAAACATAAATAAGTCCTAAAACTGACATTACTATAGGCATGTAAATCATCATAGTATCCATATGCATCTTTTTTAAATTGGTCGCAAAAATAGTGAAATAGTGTTAATTAGCGAAAACTCTTCTAATTATTTGTAGAGCACTTTTTTTACAGCGTTTACCACATCATTGCTGCTTGGGAGCCACTCTTGCAGTAAAACTGGGGAATATGGTGCTGGAGTGTCAGCCGTATTTATCTTTTCAATAGGCGCATCTAAATAATCAAAAGCTTGTGATTGAACTTGAAAAGTTATTTCAGTTGAAACATTTCCAAACGGCCATGCCTCTTCTAAAATTACCAGCCTATTTGTTTTTTTAACTGAATTAATTATTGTCTTATGATCCATGGGGCGTACAGTTCTAAGATCTATAATTTCGCAATCAATTCCTTCACTTGACAACAGCTCAGCTGCCTTGTAAGCCTCTTTTATAATTTTTCCAAACGAGACAACTGTAACGTCATTGCCTTCTCTTTTTACATCCGCTAAACCAATCGGTATTGTGTATTCCCCCTCAGGAACTTCTCCCTTATCACCATACATTTGTTCACTTTCCATAAAAATTACAGGATCATCATCTCTAATTGCTGATTTCAATAACCCCTTAGCATCATAAGGGTTAGATGGTACTATTACTTTTAAACCGGGAGTATTAGCAAACCAGTTTTCAAAGGCTTGCGAATGTGTAGCAGCTAACTGACCAGCAGATCCTGTTGGGCCCCTAAAAACAATTGGGCATTTAAACTGACCGCCTGACATCTGTCGAATTTTAGCGGCATTATTAATTATTTGATCAATTCCGACAAGAGAAAAATTAAATGTCATATACTCAACAATCGGACGGTTCCCGGTCATGGTTGATCCTATTGCTATACCAGCAAAACCTAACTCAGAAATCGGTGTATCAATCACTCTTTTGGGGCCAAATTCATCAAGCATGCCTTTTGAAGCCTTGTATGCTCCATTATATTCCGCAACTTCCTCACCCATGAGAAAAATACTTTCATCTTTTCTCATCTCCTCACTCATTGCTTCACAAACAGCTTCCCTGAATTGTAGAGTCCTCATAATTAAAATTTTCACAAAAATACTAAAGGATTAATAATAAATTATTATTAACTGAAAAATATTTGTCAATTAAAGTTTATTGAATCACAAATTCGTAAATTTGAGATCAAATATTTTTATACTTTATGAAGATTTTGGTTTGTATTAGCCATGTTCCTGACACAACTTCAAAAATTAATTTTTGTGACAATAATAAATCATTTGATAGTGATGGTATTCAATTCATTATTAATCCAAATGATGAGTTTGGACTCATAAGAGCGATCTGGTTCAAGGAAAAAACAGGAGCTACAGTTGATGTAATAAATGTTGGGCTAAATAATACGGAACAAACACTGAGAAAAGCTTTGGCAATTGGTGCGGATAAAGCCATTAGAATTAACACGATTCCAAAATGCTCAAAAGTGGTTGCCAAATCAATATCAAAATATTTAGAATCAAATCAATATGACTTAATTATTGCGGGTAGGGAATCTATTGATTATAACGGAGGAATGGTTCCTGGAATGATTTCTGCACTTTCAAAAATCAATTTTGTTGATAAATGTACATCCCTGGAGATTACTAATGACAATGTCAAAGCAGTTAGAGAAATTGAGGGTGGTGTTGAAAATATTTCAACATCATTACCCCTAATTATAAGCTCGCAAAAAGGTCTGGTTGAGGAAAAAGATTTAAGGATTCCAAATATGAGAGGTATCATGATGGCTAGAAAAAAAGAGCTGATTGTCATTGAAGATTATGGATTTAAAATATCCTCTGAAACAGTTAAATTTGAAAAACCTTTAACTAAAAATAAAGTTACATTAATTCCTAGCAATAATATTGACAAATTGATTGAGCTGTTAAACAAAGAAGCAAAAGTTATTTGATATGTGTATTTTAATTTATGCCGAATCTGAAAAAGGAAAACTAAAGAAAGACTGTTTTGAGTTAGCTTCATATGCCTCTCTCATTGCAAAAACTTTGGAGCTTGAAGTTCATGCTGTATGCTTTAATGCTGATAACGCTGAAGAACTTTCCAATTATGGGGTAATAAAAACATATCACTACAAAAACAAAAATTATTTAAATTTTGATGCTACTATTTATTCAGATTATATATCAAAAATTTTTAATGAAAAATTTAGGTTTTTAATTTTAAGTTCTAGTTCTAACTCTAGATATCTAGGAGGAATACTTTCAGTAAAGTTAAATGCATCATACATATCTAATGTAATTTCGAAGATTGAATCAAAGTCTTCAATTAAAGTAGTTAGAAACTCATTTACGAACAAAGCATTTGAAACAGTTGAGGCGTTAGAAAAAAATGTAATACTTTCTGTAGCAAAAAATTCGTTCGAAATAATAAAAGAACCTGTCACAGTAGAAATAGAAGAAATAAATTTTGAAATGAGTGGCCCTATAAATATAGTCACATCAATTGAAAAATCTGAAAATAAAATATCTATTTCTGATGCAGATGTAGTGGTTTCCGGGGGAAGAGGCCTCAAAGGACCAGAAAACTGGCATTTGGTTGAAGATTTAGCTGATGTTTTAGGTGGCGCTACTGCTTGTTCAAAGCCTGTTTCAGATCTAGGATGGAGACCTCACAGTGAACACGTGGGACAGACAGGAAAACCTGTTTCATCCAATCTTTATGTTGCAATTGGTATTTCTGGAGCTATTCAACATCTTGCTGGAGTTAACGCTTCTAAGACTAAGGTGGTAATTAATACTGATCCTGAAGCTCCATTTTTCAAAGCTGCAGATTATGGGATTGTCGGAGATGCATTTAAAGTCGTACCAGATTTAATTAGTAAAATAAAAGAATTTAAATCCTCAAACTTATAACTATGAATCTCATTGAATTACATATTAATGGAATCTCATATAGCCAGACAGAAAATGGAGCATATGCCTTAATTTTAAGTGAATCTGAGGGTGAAAGAAAACTTCCTATAGTAATTGGAACCAATGAAGCACAATCCATTGCTATTGCAATAGAAAAAGAGATTAAGCCACCTCGTCCCCTAACCCATGATCTCTTCAAAAATTTCTGTAATATTTTTGATATAAAAATTAAAAAAGTAATTATTTATAAATTAGAGGACGGAGTATTTTTTTCAAGTGTTATTTGTGAAAGAGATGGCAAGGAAGAAATAATAGATTCCAGATCAAGTGACGCCATAGCGCTTGCAATTCGATTTGAAGCACCAATATATACTTATGAGAAGATATTAAAGAAGGCAGGAATCATAATAAAAATTGAAAAAAATGTTGAAGAAAAATCTTTAATTAATGATTTGTTTGAAGATAAAAAAATTGAATTTGATAAGAAATCTTTGGAAGAACTAAAAGAACTTTTAAATTCTGCAATTAATAATGAAGATTATGAATCAGCTGCAAAAATAAGAGATGAGATATCTAAAAGAAAATAAAATATTTTTAATCATACTTTTATTGTTATTCTTTGGTATTGATTCATATTCCCAAACAAGTGATATTTATCCAAGTCAAGGTTTTGGATTTGAGAGTTTTTACAGGGGTTGCTTAGGAATTACTTTTTTAATATTATTGACTTATTTTTTAAGCGCGAATAAGAAAGCTATTAATTGGAAAACTGCTGTTACTGGATTATTTCTTCAATTAGTTCTTGCTGTAGGTGTGTTAAAGGTTTCATGGATCAAAGCTATTTTTGAAAGTGCAGGAAAAGTATTTGTAAAAATTTTGGACTTTACCATGGAGGGAACAAAATTCCTGTTTGGAGATCTTGTTAGTCCAGAGAACTTTGGAAATGTATTTATATTTTCAATTTTACCAACGGTAATATTTTTTGCAGCGCTTACATCGATTCTATTTTATTTAGGAATTATTCAAAAAATTGTAAAAGCAATGGCTTTTTTACTATCCAAACTATTGGGTGTTTCAGGACCAGAAAGTTTAAGTGTTGCTGGTAACATATTTTTGGGACAAACGGAATCACCACTAATGATCAAGGCCTATTTAGAAAAAATGTCCAAATCGGAAATTTTGTTGGTAATGATTGGAGGGATGGCCACAGTAGCCGGAGGTGTTTTAGCTGCATATATTGGTTTTTTGGGGGGTGATGATCCTGAAATGAAAATTTTTTATGCGAAGCATCTATTGACAGCATCAGTGATGGCAGCACCAGGAGCAATAGTTATTTCGAAGATATTATACCCGGAAACAGAAAAAATTAATACTGATATTAAAATTTCACAAAATAAAATTGGTACCAATTTTCTTGATGCAATTTCGATTGGCACCTCTGAGGGACTAAAACTTGCTGCAAATATCGCTGCTATGCTACTTGTATTTATTGCTTTTATTGCACTTATAAATTATTTACTTAATGGGTTTGGATCAATAACCAATATTAATGATTGGATTTTAAAAAATACAGTTTATAGCAATTTATCCCTTGAACTAATTTTAGGCTACATATTTTCACCTTTCATGTGGCTAATTGGGGTTGCAAAAGAAGATTGTACACTGATGGGACAACTTTTAGGAATTAAACTTGCTGCAAGTGAATTTATAGGATATATTCAATTGTCTGCATTAAAAGATGCTACAAGTGTTATTCATTTAAATTATCAAAAATCAATAATAATAGCAACCTATATGTTATGTGGCTTTGCAAATTTTGCCTCTATTGGAATTCAGATTGGAGGGATTGGAGCATTGGAGCCAAAGCAAAGAAAAAACCTTTCAAAATTTGGGTTTAAAGCTTTAATTGGCGGAACATTAGCATCATTATTATCTGCAACAATTGCAGGTATGATAATTGGCTAAAAAGTTAATAACTTTTTTTCTGCTAATTTAGTTAACCCCTATCTATTAATTATTTTTACCCCATCACTTTATGAAGCAATATTTAGACTTAGTTAGACATGTCCTCGAAAATGGGGAAGTTAAAGGAGATAGAACCGGAACTGGTACAAAAAGTGTTTTTGGATACCAGATGAGATTTGATTTAAGTAGGGGCTTTCCAATGGTAACTACAAAAAAATTACACTTAAAATCGATTATCTACGAATTATTATGGTTTTTAAAAGGGGGTACTAATATTGACTATTTAAAAGAAAATGGTGTAAATATTTGGAATGCTTGGGCTGATAAAAATGGAGATCTTGGACCAGTCTATGGCTTTCAATGGAGAAATTGGAATAATGACGGAATTGATCAGATAAAAATTTTGGTGAAAGATTTAGTAAAAAATCCTAACAGCAGAAGACATTTGATTTCGGCATGGAATCCTTCCGTTCTTCCTGATACATCTAAATCATTTGAATCAAACGTTTCAAATGGAAAAGCAGCATTACCACCATGCCATGCCTTCTTTCAATTTTACGTATCCAATGAGAAACTTTCATGTCAATTATATCAAAGAAGCGCAGATGTTTTCTTAGGTGTTCCTTTTAATATTGCATCTTATTCCTTGCTCACCATGATGATTGCCCAAGTATGTAATCTAAAATTAGGTGATTTTGTGCATACCTTTGGGGACGCACATATCTACAGTAACCATTTTGAACAAATGAACGTTCAATTAAAAAGAGAACCTAGGTCACTTCCAAGCATGAAATTGAACCCATCTGTAACCGATATTTTTGATTTTAAATTCGAAGATTTTTCTCTTGAGAACTATGATCCACACCCTCATATTAAAGGAAAGGTTGCAGTCTAATTTCTTTCAATGACTCATTCAAATCAAATTATTACAATTATAGTTGCTGCATCTGAAAATAATGTTATTGGCAAAAACAATGACTTAATCTGGAGACTTCCCAACGATTTGAAAAGATTCAAAGAGCTAACGTCTGGTCATTGCATCATTATGGGTAGAAAAACATATGAATCATTACCTGGGATTTTGCCTAATAGAAAACACATAGTATTGACAAGAAAACACAAAAATGAGTTTCCTGAAAATATTTCAGTTGTGACTAGCTTTGAAGAGGCCTTGCGTGAAGCTAGAAACGATTCAAATCCATTTATAATTGGCGGAGGCGAAATCTATAAAAGTGGGATTAAATTTGCGGAAAAGATCGAACTAACCAGAGTTCATGAGAATTTTGATGGAGATACTTTCTTTCCCAAAATTGATTCTGATACATGGACTTTAATTAATAAAGTAGAAAATAATTCTGACGAAAAACATCTACATAACTACACTTTTGAAACTTACATTAAGAAATTATGAAAGCATATATATTTCCAGGGCAGGGAGCTCAATTTGTTGGGATGGGGAAAGAATTATACGATAGAAATTCACAAGCAAAAGAACTGTTTCAAAAAGCCAATAATATTTTAGGTTTTAATATTACAGAAATAATGTTTGAGGGCGATAGTGAAAGTTTGAAAAAAACAAATGTTACACAACCTGCTATATTTATTCACTCTACAATCCTTGGAAAAATCAATGATAATTTAATAAAACCTGATATGGTCGCAGGGCATTCGTTAGGTGAATTTTCAGCACTTGTGATTAATAAATGTATCTCATATGAAGATGGTTTACAGTTGGTAAAGTTACGTGCTAATGCAATGCAGAGGGCTTGTGAATTAACACCGGGAACCATGGCAGCAATACTTGGAATTAGTTTTAAGGAAGTTGAGAAAGTTTGTAACTCAATTACAGAAATCGTTGTTCCTGCAAATTATAATTGTCCAGGACAATTAGTAATTTCTGGATCCACTGATGGTATAAACTTAGCTTGTGATAAGTTGAAAAATTTAGGTGCCAGAAGAGCAATAATATTACTCGTTGGAGGAGCATTTCACTCACCGTTGATGGAGCCAGCAAAAAAGGAATTAGAGTCAGCAATTAATAAAATTAATTTTTCATCACCAATATGTCCTATTTACCAAAATGTAAATGCCAAAGCATCCATTGATAAAAATGAAATTAAAAAGAATTTAATTTTACAATTAACAAGTCCAGTGCTATGGTCGCAATCAGTTGAAGCGATGTGTTTAAATTCAGCATCGACATTTATTGAAGTTGGTCCTGGAAAAGTTCTTCAGGGATTAATTAAAAAAATTAATCCGGATGTTTCACTTGAATCTTTTAATATTTAAATTATGTTAAAAAACAATAGATACTACAAAATCTCTTCATTAATAATATTAAGTATTTTTTTTGATCAATTATCTAAATTTTGGATAAGGAATAATATTGAAAGCTATAATGAAATAGAGCTTATTGGTAGTTTTTTCACCCTAATTAGAGTTGAAAACTCAGGTGCTTTTTTAGGGATGGGTAGTGAATTATCTTATATTCCTAAATTAATTTTGTTAATTATATTTCCAATTGTTGTTTTAGTTGCAGTAAGCATATATACTTATACGGATAAAAAGCTTGATAATTTATCATTAGTTGGATTTTCCTTAATTATTGGCGGAGGAGTTGCAAATATTTTTGACCGTGTTGTTTATGGATCTGTTACTGATTTTTTATATATAAACTTAGGTTTTTTTAAAACAGGTATCTTCAACATTGCAGATCTCTCTGTCACCACAGGGATAATTTTAATTTTAATTGCTAGCTTTAAA
>CABZIT010000028.1 GCA_902525795.1 uncultured Bacteroidota bacterium | reverse complement strand
TTCCATGCCGTTCACATATACAAGGTTTTCGTCATAATTTCCTCCACGAACGGAGTATTGTGTACTTAATTCATTATTTGCATTAAATCCGGGTAATGTTTTAAGAATATTTTCAATACCAGCTTGAGCACCAGAAATAGTCCGTATTTTTTCCGGAGAAATATTTAAAATGGATTGAAGTGATGCTCTTTTTGAGGAATTTATTATGACAGTTGATATTTGTTCAAAACTTTCCTTTAAAATAGGATTAAACTCAAATACTTCATTGGTATTTAAGTTTACTTCGATAATTACTTTTTTAAAGTTTATGTGAGTAAAAACTACTTTTTCATTTGAATTAGATTCAATTTCAATTTTATAAAACCCATTACTGTTAGTTACTGTTCCCTTGTCATTACAAATGATATTAACATTTTCAATCGGATTATTTAATTCATCTAGAATAACACCAGTAATTATCGAATTTTGAGAAAAGCTAAATATACAATTCAATAAGATAAAAAAAAAGGAGATGTTTTTAATCATTATTAATTTTTCTATAGAACGTTATTTCTTTAGTAGTAGTATTTCCTACATTATCTTTAATTTCAATTTTTAAATTATTAGCAATATTTTGAGTATTCACCAGATCAGAGAAATCATAAAAAAACAAATTATTTTTAATATCATATTCCATTAAGATCCATTTTTCGTTAATCCATGCTGAATAAGATTTTATTCCAGTTTCATTATCATAACCTTTAATTTTTATTTTTTTTAAGCTGGAATGCCATTTTGAATTTTGAATATTTAAAAATTCTACTACTGGTGGTAGGGTGTCTTTTTTTATGTAAAAACAGCCAAGAGTTTTTGATGAGGCTTTTAAAAATCCATTTTCAATTTTATTTCCTATGTAATTAAATTTATTGTTCATATGCTGAGAGATATATAATTGCGTTATTTCATTATCTCCGAGTATATATTCAATATCAAAAGGCTTCAATAAAGGAATTGTATCGGAATTTATTTTTATGGACTTTTCCCGTTCAGTTAAATCAAGGTATGAGTTTTGGTAAAAACTATTCTTTTTAAATCTTACATTAAAATGTTTTCCTTCAATATTTTTTTCCTTATCTCTTTTCACAATAAGATAACCATCGTTCGTTTCTTTTGGTATTGTTTTAATGAAGTTATCTAAAATGATAATAGGGATTAATATTTCAGTAATATTTCTGTTAAAATCATGTAACAATATCTTAAAACTTAGAGAGGCTTCGGAATTCATTGATTTTAATTTGGATAAATCTACAGCACCATCTCCCAAACTTCTATCATACATATTTAAAGGATTATAAGACGTTGTAAATAACTTTTGTATTGTTAATTTATTTTTTTTATAACTAGCATAATCAATAAAAGTATTTATATGTCTCCATTCATTGAAGGAAAACTTATTAAAATCCATATTAAATATTTTATTACTATTAATGAAAGTTTCAATTTCATTTATACCCATGATATTGTTCGTAAAATTCATTTTATCAAATGAATTAATCCCAAATCCTATTATCCCAGAAACCTTTAAAGTGTCAGAAATATATTTTCCATTTAGTTTCTTAAAATTTAGTTTTTTGAATCCTTCTTTGGGATCTTCATAGAGGCCTTCATTATTTTTAAATAATTGTTTGTAAAAAAGATTTTTAATAATAGGGGGGATTGTATCCTCAAGTTTTTCTTTTTTAAATGTTAAAGGATTGATAGGGTAATCATTTTCGTCTCTAATTTCATAGTGAAGATGTGGTCCAGTACTTCTTCCGGTATTTCCACTAAATCCAATTAATTCCTTCTTTTTTATTCTATATTGGTTTTTTTTTGGAAATAGACGGATTTCAAATTTTTTTTCAGAATATTGAATTTCTTTAACCACTTTTTGGATTCTAGGTGAAAATTTTTCAAGATGGGCGTATACTGAAGATTGCCCATTGTCATGCTTTATATATAATGCTTTTCCATTTCCACCAAGGGTTATTTGGATTCTTTGAATGTATCCATCTTCTAATGAAAAAATTTTATAGCCTGTTTTACCTCTGGTTTTAATATCAATTCCAGCATGAAAATGATTAGGCCTTAGTTCTGCAAAACTGCCAGAAAGATATACAGGTAATTCAACTGGAAAATCATATTTACTTTGTGATTTCACAGAAATGAAAACTATAAAAAATAGGGTAAATAAATTGGTTTTCATTATTCTCTAAATTATAATTTATTGCGAATTAATAATTAAAAAATTCTGAAAAGTTATTTACTAATATTAAATTTGATTCAAAGCATATATTTTGAGTAAAAGTTTAGATCTTTTAGGGTTACTTGAGAGTAACGTTTTAAAAAGTATTGAAAAAATCAAGAATTTGGAGGAATCTAACAGTAAAATTCAAAAAGAAAACGAAAATCTTAAGTTGGAGTATAATTTAACTCTTGAAAAACTAAAATTGCTTCAAAATGAATTAAAAGCTGTTAAAATTGCTAAATCAATAACTCAAGGTGAAACCAGTAATTCTCATGATACCAGGGAATTAGTTGATAATTTAATAAGAGAAATTGATTTATGTGTAACACAACTTTCAAGTAATGAGTGATAAGCTAAAAATTAAAATTTCAATTGCAAATAGGGTATACCCATTAATAATTGACCCTAAAAAAGAGGAAAGTTTAAGAAAAGCTGCTCATGAAATAAACTCACTCGTAAAAAAAATTGAAGAAAATTATTCAGTTCAAGACAAACAAGACGCACTTGCCATGTGTGCACTCCAAATTTCGGCGAAGAAAAAACAATCAATTATTACAGATAATGAATTGATGAATGAACTTGAAAATAAAATTGATTCTATCAATAATTTATTTGGTAAAAAATAATTAAATTTGAGTTGCCTGTATTGGTTTTTTTGTAAACTCAACGTTATATAATTAAAAATGGTGAGTCTTTAATGTTAAATCGTGCTGATACTTTCAGATTTTTGATCATTAAGTTAGCCATAAACTTGTTTTTTTAGGAGTTTAATAAACAACTTTTACAGGTTTTTTTTATGAGCGTGGATGAAATTTTCTCATCACATTTACCAATGCTGTGTTATCTAAGTGTGTATATATTTCGGTTGTGGTAATACTTTCATGCCCAAGCATTTGTTGAATAGTTTTTAAATCGGCTCCATTTTCAAGTAAATGAGTTGCAAATGAGTGTCTGAATGTATGAGGTGATATATTTTTTTTGATTCCAGCTAATTTTGTTAAATTTTTGACAATTGTAAATATCATTGCCCTTGTGAGACCTTTTCCTCTTCTGTTTAAAAACAAAGTATCAGAGTGAGTTGGTTTTATTTTGATTTTAGATCTTGACTCATTTAAGTAATTTACAATACATTTTTTATTTATTGAACTAATGGGAACTAACCTTTGTTTATTACCTTTTCCTGTGACTTTTAAAAAATCTTCATCTAAAAACAAATCCGATATTTTTAAATTAATTAGTTCACTAACTCTCAGGCCGCAACCATACATGGTTTCAATTATTGCAATATTTCTATGATATTCATTTTTATTCTTTTCAATTTTTGAAACCAGTAAATTAATTTCATTAACACTTAATGTGTCAGGTAACTTTCTTTGTGTTTTAGGTTGTTCAATTTCAGCTAAAGGATTTGATTTTATCATTTTTTCAAATAATAAATATTCATAAAAACTTTTTATTCCTGAGATAATTCTGGATTGAGTGGAGGGGCTAACATCTTTAGAAAGATGTTTGATGAATTCTTTAATGATATCAGGACTAAGCTGTAAAGGTTTGATTTTTTTATTAATTTCTAAAAACTTTGTCAATTTTATCAAATCATGCTCATAACTTATAATTGAATTTATACTTAATCCTCTTTCAATTTTTAAATAATCTTTAAAATCACTAATTGCATCTTTCCAATTCATATCGCTAATAAAATTAATTAATTTTAATAAATTTAGGACATGAAAAAAATTATGATAATAAATGGCCCAAACTTAAATCTACTTGGAACAAGAGAAGTGGACATTTATGGAAATATTTCATTTGAATCATATTTAAAAAATCTTAAAAAAAAATATTCTAAAGTTGATATTGATTTCTTTCAATCAAATATTGAGGGTGAATTAATTGATAAGATCCAAGAGGTAGGTTTTAGTTATGATGGTATAGTTCTTAACGCTGCAGCATATACACACACCTCAGTTGGTATTTCTGATTCTATTGCAGCAATTTCATCTGCTGTTATAGAGGTTCACATTTCAAATATTCACGCTCGAGAAGAGTTTAGATCAAAGTCCCTTATTTCAAAAAATGTTAAAGGAATCATTTGTGGATTTGGATTAAAATCTTACGATTTGGCAATTGACTCTATCATTTATAAATGAATAACCTCGTCATAAGCATCAGCTACAGCCTCCATTACAGCCTCAGACATAGTTGGATGTGGATGTATAGCCTTTAAAACTTCCATTCCTGTAGTTTCTAGTTTTCTTCCTAAAACAGCTTCAGCAATCATATCTGTTACACCAGCTCCAATCATATGACATCCAAGCCATTCTCCGTATTTTTTGTCAAAAATTACTTTAACGAATCCTTCCTTATTTCCAGATGCACTAGCCTTACCAGATGCTGAGAAAGGAAATTTACCAACTTTAATTTCATATCCTTGATTAATTGCTTGTTTTTCGGTTAGTCCAACGCTAGAAACTTCTGGGTGACAATAAGTACATCCAGGGATATTACCATAATCAATGGGTTGTACATCATGACCTGAAATTTTTTCAACACATAAAATTCCTTCAGCAGATGCGACATGAGCTAAAGCAGGACCAGAAACAATATCCCCTATGGCATAATACCCAGGAATATTTGTATTATAATATTTGTCAACAAGAATTTTGTCTTTATCAACTGCGATACCAACTTCCTCTAATCCAATATCTTCAATATTCGACTTTATTCCTACAGCTGATAATAATATTTCAGATTCAATATTTTTTTCTCCATCCTTATCCTTGACTGTAGCTATAACTGTTTTAGTATTTTTATTAACCGCTATAACCTCGGAAGACGTTAAAATTTTAATTCCTTTTTTCTTAAATGATTTTTGTAATTCCTTAGAAATATCGTCATCTTCTATTGGGGCAATATTTGGCATATATTCAATGATTGTAACATCTGTCCCCATACTGTTATAAAAATACGCGAATTCAATTCCTATAGCACCCGATCCAACTATGGTAATACTTTTGGGTTGTTTTTTAAGTGTCATTGCTTCACGATAGCCTATGATTTGTTTGCCATCTTGAGGGATCGAGTCCAATACTCTTGACCTTGATCCTGTTGAAATAATGATATGTTCAGCTTGATAGTCTGTTGCATCAACAGAAACTAATTTGTCGGGTTTAATTTTTCCATAACCCATAAGAACATCAATTTTATTTTTTTTCATAAGAAAGTTCACACCCTTACTCATTCCTGCAGCAACATTCCTGCTTCTTTCTATGACTTTGTTAAAATCTTTCTTCACAGATTCAACACTAAAACCAAATTCGTCAGCCTTATTAAGATATTCGAAAACTTGAGCTGATTTTAGTAATGCCTTGGTTGGAATACACCCCCAATTTAAACATACACCACCTAAACTTTCCTTTTCCACTATTGCAGTTTTAAAACCTAACTGGGAGGCTCTGATGGCAGTCACATATCCGCCAGGACCACTACCAACGACTATTACATCATATTTATTCATCTTTTTGATTGTTTTTTTTATCGAAATTTATACTAATTGAATTAACACAATATCTTTTCCCTGTATCAGTAGGTCCATCATCAAAGATATGACCTAAATGTCCATCACATTTAGTGCATATAATTTCAGTTCTAATCATATTGTGTGAAAAGTCATCAACATATGTTATTGCCCCATCAATTGCATTATCAAAACTTGGCCAACCACAATCTGACTCAAACTTTTGATCACTATTAAACAAGGGTGTATTGCATCCTTTACAGTTATATACCCCATTTTCAAAATGTAAATTATATTTACCTGTATGTGGATACTCGGTGCCTTTATCACGCAGAATTCTAAATTCTTCAGGGGATAAAATTTCTTTCCATTCCTTTTCGGACTTGAAAATCTTTTTTTTAGTCATATTGATATTTTTTGATGATAGATTATTTTGTGAGTAACATACAGTAAATGTTAGGTTAATTAGAAAAAAAAAGGTAATTTTTTTGAGCATTTAAAATTTACTTTAAAGAAAAAATATATTTAATTAAACATAAATGTTTAGATTTAGCAAAGTTATTTTAATTATATGAAAATCTATAAGAAAGGAGCTAAAAAATTATTAAATGCATGGGCATTTTATGATTGGGCAAATTCAGTGTATCCACTAGTAATTTCAACTGCTATTTTTCCTATTTTTTATGGAATCATTACTGATGATTATTTATTAATTAGAGGCTATAACATAAAAAGCACAGCATTAATCACATATATTTCAACAATAGCTTTCTTTTTATTAGTAATAATTACTCCAATTTTATCTGGAATTGCAGATTACACAGGAAACAAAAAGTTTTTTATGAAATTATTTTGTTATGTAGGGTCTTTTTCCTGTATTATGCTTTATAATTTTAATATCGATAATCTAGAGTTTGGGCTATTTTTTTATTTCATTGCTTTAATTGGATTTTGGTGTAGTTTGGTTTTTTACAATTCCTATTTACCAGATATTGCAAGAGAAAGCCAACAAGATTATATTAGTGCCAAAGGCTATTCTATGGGATATGTGGGTAGTGTAATTTTACTATTTATAATTATTTTAATGGTAAATTTTCCTGATTTTTTCTCTATTTCATCTGTAGATAATATTCCGGCAGAAATCATGGCGATGAAGTATTCCTTTGTAATGGTGGGAATTTGGTGGTTTTTATTTAGTCAATATAGTTTTTATTTCCTACCAGGGAGGAATTATTATTTATCAAACAGAGATTCAATAAATGATATTTCTAAAAACATACTACTTAATGGTTTCAAAGAGTTACTTTCTGTGTGGATAATTTTAAAAAAGAAACCTGTTTTAAAAACTTTTTTATTGTCTTTTTTTATTTATAGTATTGCATTACAGACGGTTATTCTAGTTGCTACATATTTTGGTGAATCAGAAGTTAATTGGAGCGATGAAGAGAAAACATCTGGTTTAATAATAAGTATTTTAATAATTCAATTAATAGCAGTTTTAGGCTCTATTTTAGCTGCATTTTTTTCAAAAAAAATAGGAAATCTAAATACTTTAATTTTCTTTAATTTACTATGGAGTGGACTTTGCATTTATGGGTACTTTGTTTATGAGCCTATTCAATTTTATGTTGCAGCAGCCTTTGTAGGATTCGCAATGGGTGGCATCCAATCTTTATCTAGATCTACTTTTTCTAAATTTCTTCCTAAAACAACAAACACGACATCTTTTTTTAGCTTTTATGATATTGCGCAAAAACTTAGTATTGTAATTGGAACTTTTTTATTTGCTACAATTGACCAGATAACTGGTTCGATGAGATCTGCAATAATATTTTTTCTAATTTTCTTTGTTTTAGGAGCAATTATACTAATTCGACTCAATACTAAAATAAATAAAAATTTAATGGCATAGTACTTGAATTATAAGTGTGTATTATCTTTTAATATTATCGTTTAACAGATATACAATCTTTAGTTTTAATTATAATTTGAAGTCATGTCAAAAAAAAATCTTTTCAATATTGACAATTTGTCAGTAAAAGATATTGATAAAAACTCAGAGTTAATACCTCTGATGACACCCGAAGACGAAATTGAAATCAATAAAGAAGAATTACCCCTAACTCTTCCAATTTTATCTTTAAGAAATACTGTTTTATTTCCTGGTGTCGTAATACCAATAACAGCATCAAGAAATAAGTCAATACAATTAATAAAAGATGCGAATAATTTTAACAAACTTCTTGGCGTAGTTTCTCAAAAAGATGAAAAAATTGAAGATCCAAAAGCAAATGACATTTTTAAAATAGGAACAGTTGCGAAAATATTGAAGGTTCTTCAAATGCCAGACGGCAATACAACTGTCATTATACAAGGAAAAAAAAGATTTGAAATTGACAGAATAATATCTGAAAAACCTTACATAACAGCGAATATAAAAAGTTCACCAGAGACAAACCCAGGTACCACAAATTCGGAGTTTACAGCTACCATTGACTCTATTAAAGATCTTGCTCTTGAAATTATAAAAAGAAACCCAAATATACCATCTGAAGCATCATTTGCAATTAAAAATATTGAAAGCAATTCTTTTCTTATCAATTTTGTCTCATCAAATCTTAATTTGCCTGTTACAGACAAGCAGGATATACTTGAAATTAATGATTTGCAGGACCGTGCAATTGAAACTTTAAAACAGATGAATATTGAGTTTAAAAAACTGGAAATAAAAAATGATATTCAATCTAAAGTACAAACAGATTTAAGCCAGCAACAGCGAGAATTTTTTCTTCATCAGCAAATGAAAACAATTCAAGAAGAGTTAGGGGGTGTTAGCCATGATTCTGAGATTGATGAAATGAAAAAAAGATCCAAAAAGAAAAAATGGAATAATTATATAAAAAAACATTTTGAAAAAGAGCTTGCAAAACTTCAAAGAATGAATCCTCAAGTATCAGAATACTCTGTGCAAAGAAATTACCTTGATTTATTACTTGATTTACCATGGAATGAGTATACAAAAGATAAATTTGATTTAATTAAAGCGAGAAAAATATTGGATAGGGATCATTTTGGATTAGATGATGTAAAAAAGAGAATTATTGAATATTTAGCTGTTCTAAAACTTAGAAATGACATGAAATCTCCAATATTGTGCCTTCAGGGTCCCCCTGGTGTAGGAAAAACCTCATTGGGTAAATCTATAGCAGAAGCAGTTGGGAGAAAGTACGTGAGAATTTCCTTGGGTGGACTGAGAGATGAAGCAGAAATAAGAGGTCACAGAAAAACTTATATTGGTGCAATGCCGGGTAGAATTATACAAAATATCAAAAAAGCGAATACCTCAAATCCAGTTTTTGTTTTAGATGAAATTGATAAATTAACTTCTTCCTCTGTTGGTGATCCTTCTTCGGCAATGCTTGAAGTATTAGATCCAGAGCAAAATAAAGATTTTTATGATAACTATCTAGAAAAAGGTTTTGACTTATCAAAAGTCATGTTTATTGCTACATCAAATAACTTATCTTCCATTCAGCCTGCATTGAGAGATAGAATGGAGATCATTAATGTTAGTGGATATACCACAGAAGATAAAGTTCAAATCGGAAAAAAATTCTTGTTACCAAAACAAATTAAGGAACATGGGTTAAGTAAAAATGATGTTAAAATTACATCCAATGTAATTGAGAAAATTATTGACGGTTATACTAAAGAATCTGGAGTAAGAAGTTTAGAAAAAAATATTGCTAAAATAGTTAGAAATTGTGCTAAAAATATAGCTACAGAAGTCAAATATGATGTAAATATAAAATTAGAAGATTTAAAATCTATATTAGGACCTCAAAAAATAATTCGTGATAAATATGAAACAAATGGTGTTGCTGGAGTAGTAACGGGTCTAGCTTGGACACAGGTAGGAGGAGATATTTTATTTATTGAATCAATAATTTCGCCTGGAAAAGGAAAATTATCAATTACGGGAAATATTGGGAAAGTTATGTCTGAATCAGCTACAATAGCATTACAATACATAAAGTCTAATGCAAAAAGATATAAACTAGAACAAGAAATATTTGATAAATATAACATACATATTCATGTTCCGGAGGGGGCTACGCCAAAAGATGGTCCCAGTGCAGGAATTGCTATGTTAACTTCTCTTATTTCCTTATTTACTCAAAAAAAAATAAAATCAAAATTAGCAATGACTGGAGAAATTACTTTAAGAGGAAAAGTATTGCCAGTTGGTGGAATTAAAGAAAAGATTTTAGCTGCTAAAAGAGCAAATATTAAGGAAATAATCTTATGTAATCAAAACAAAGCTGATGTTGAAGAAATAAAAAAAGAATATGTAAAAGGCCTAAAGTTTCATTATGTATCCAAAATGAGTGAAGTTATTGATATTGCAATTACAAAGTATAATGTAGATAATTTTAAAACTCTGTAATAAAATTTAGATATTGTTGTTTTAATATTATGAAAGTTAATTCATATAAAATTTTTACAAAGTTTGTCTTTTTATTATTGCCTTTTTCCATTATTTCCCAATCTGCTGGTGAGTCAACTTATCAATTTTTGAATATACCTGTCTCACCAAGACAACTTGCTTTAGGCGGTAAAACAATAACTACATACGATAACGATGTTTCAATGGCATTATACAATCCATCAGCGATTAACCCTGAAATGGATAATAATTTTTCATTTAACTATTTTAATTATTTTTCTGATATTTCATATGGAAATATTTCTTATGCCTACAGAATAAATAATAGAGGACACACCCTTCATTTTGGTTTAATGTATATAAATTATGGAGATTTTTCAGGCTATGACGAATTAGGAAATTATACTGGTGAATTTACTGGTAATGAGGGTTGTTTCAGCACATCATACTCACTAAAGCTTAGATCTTTTCCAATTTACTTCGGTACAAGCGTTAAGATTATTTCATCAAGATTAGAACAATATAATTCCTATGCGCTTGCTACAGATATTGGAGTATTTTATTATGATGATTTAAATGACTTAAACATTTCATTAGTATTTAGAAACATAGGATATCAAATAAAGCCTTATAACGAAGTGCGAGAGTCATTCCCAATGGAAATTAATATTGGTATTTCTCAAAGATTACAAAATGCACCAATAAATTGGCATTTAACATTCGAAAATTTACAAAAATGGCCAATTGGATTTTCAAACCCCTCAAGAATAACAACAGATTTAGATGGAAATATTACTGAAGAAAAAACAGGTGTATTAAGTGAGTTGCTTAGACATGTCATTATTGGGGTTGAGCTATTTCCAAAATCTTTTTTCAACATGCAACTTGGATATAGTTTTAGAAGGGGGGAAGAATTGAGAATTTTGGAACAAAGAAATTTCTCTGGCCTATCATTTGGATTTGGAATTAGATTTAACAAAATAAAACTAAATTATTCTCATTCTAGATTTTCAAGTGCACAGAATATAAATTATATTGGACTGCAAATGAATTTAAATTAATGTTAGGTAGAATTATTGCAATAGACGGACATGCTTCAACTGGTAAAAGTTCTCTGGCAAAATCCTTGTCATATGAATTTAATTGTATTCACATTAATTCAGGCTCAATGTATAGAGCAATCGCCCTACACATAATTAATAATAATTTGATTAAATATATAGAAAGCGATACTAACTATTTAATGTCAAAACTAGATGGGATAAGCCTTGAATTCAAAGAAGTTGGGACTAAATTAAAATTATTTTTAAATGGAAAGGATATCGAAAAAGATTTGAATTCTTTAGTTGTCTCAAATGAGGTTAGTAATATTGCTGCAATCCCGGAAATCAGATCTAAATTAGTAAAACTTCAAAGAGAAATTGATAGGTCAAAAGGCATTATAATGGACGGTAGGGATATTGGTTCTGTTGTATTTCCTGATGCAGATTTAAAATTATTTTTAACTGCATCAATTGAAGTTAGAGCAGAAAGAAGATATGATGAATTGATAAAAAAAGGGGCAAACGTAACTTTAAGTGATGTTATTAATAATATTGAAGATCGTGATAAAAAAGATTCTAATAGAAAAACTTCTCCACTGATTATTGATAATGATGCTATTTTAATTGATAATACAAACAAAACAATTTCTGAGCAGTTACAATTGATTAAAGAAATAGTCCAATCCAGATTTTACAATTAATGTATTGAATTAAGAAAATATTTTTTATTTTCGCAATCCCATTTGTTATGTTATGTTCAGCAATTGGGTAAAATAATATTAATATCTTCTAGAATTAAATATTAAATGAACCAATAACTCTAGGATACAAATTTACATACCATGCCTAAAAAAGAAGAAGAAAAGGCTCTTACTCCCAAAAGAAAAGTAGCAAAAAAAACTACTTTAAAATCA
>CABZIT010000027.1 GCA_902525795.1 uncultured Bacteroidota bacterium | reverse complement strand
TTCTACAGTTTTGTGAGGGGAAATTGAGTAAAAAAGTTTTTGTTTTCCAAATCTTTTGCCAATTATATATGCAAAACTATCATTTACCCAAATAATTATAAAACAACCTAATATTATGGATGGGGAATATTCTCCATTTAGATTCCCAATTAAGAATATAAAAATAAAAGCGCAAGAAATATAGAAAATAAAATTGTAATATTTTCTAGACAAAAATTTAGGAAAATCTTTAGAACTAAATAAATCTCTTAATAAAAATATTGAAATAAAAATTGTTAAAATAACCATTGTAACTTTAAGGTCATTAAAGAATGAGTTATGTATTTCATTACTATTAAAATAATTTTCTAGTAAAATAAAAAAAGTATAAAAAACAGTAAATAAAATATATAATTTACCTCCCCTTTGTTGTAGTAGCCTATTAAACTCATAAGTGCAAATAATTCCAAAAGTAAATGTTAATAATGCAAAAGTTAAATTACTGTAAAGGGATAAAATGAAAATCAGTCCATAAATAGACCCACTGATTATTCTTTTGTAAGATTCTTTCAATTGACGCCTTTTTCTAACATTATTAAATAGAGATTTTTCGAAGCAGTTCCATAACTTAAAAAATCATCACTATTGTCTTCTAAATTAAAATTCTTAATTGTGGTAATATTAGTTGGAATATTATCACCTCTAGATTTAATTTCTGCAAGACCTTCACTAATATTATTTCTTAATTTTTTTGTGTGACTTAGTATAATTAAATTACTAGGGTACTCTAAAAGTTTTTTTTCATGGATTTGATTTGATGAAATTAATATTGATCCATCACTAGCAATTAAGTTTTCACAATTTGTTAAAAAACATTTTGCATTTTTTACATCATTACTAAAAGATTTATTGATACCATATTTTTTTTTGAGATTATCTTTGATTAATAATACATCCTTTTCGGACCATTTATTTTCACTTAGTATCAAATCAAAGTTTTCTTTAACCTCGTCAAGATTTTCACAATAAAGGAACTTCCCTCCATTTTCAATAAACTTTAATATAAATCTTTCTTCAATTACGGCCTTTTTCTTCGGAAGGTAGGAGTTTTCCTTTTCAGATTTTTGGGATTTTTTTTTAAAAAATTTGCTAAAAAAATTCAAATTTTTACGATTTGATAAATAAGATTTATCCAAATTTAGTGAAACTAATCGTGAAAAAAAATAGGAGAAGCTTACTTTGTTTCTAGGTCTTTATCAAAAGGTCTTTTGCCGAAAATTTCTTCCAAATTGTCTTTAAAAATAACTTCTTTTGTTAACAATACCTCTGCAAGTTGGATTAATTTTTTCTTATTTTTTTTCAAAATTCTGATTGCTCTTTGGTATTGTTTTTCGATAATTGATGAAATTTCTTTATCAATTGTTTCAGCAGTTTGTTCGCTATATGGCTTAGTAAAACCATATTCATTTCCGTTAGATGAATCATAATAAGTTAGATTACCAACCTTGTCATTTAAACCATATACAGTTACCATTGCTCTCGCTTGTTTGGTGACCTTTTCTAAATCACTGAGAGCACCTGTTGAAATTTTATTAAAAATTACTTTCTCTGCTGCTCTTCCTCCTAAGGTTGCACACATTTCATCTAACATTTGTTCAGGTCTAACAATTAATCTTTCTTCAGGTAAATACCATGCAGCACCAAGAGATCTGCCTCTTGGGACAATTGTAACTTTCACTAGGGGAGCGGCATGTTCAAGCATCCAACTAACTGTCGCATGACCAGCTTCATGAAATGCAACTGCTTTCTTTTCTTCCTCAGTAATGATTTTATTTTTCTTTTCAAGTCCACCAACAATTCTATCCACTGCATCTAAAAAGTCTTGCTTGCCAACAGATTTCTTATTTTTCCTTGCAGCAATTAATGCAGCTTCATTACAAACGTTTGCAATGTCAGCTCCAGAAAAACCAGGAGTTTGTTTGGATAAAAAATCTACATCAACAGTTGAGCTTTTTTTAAGAGGCTTTAAGTGAACTTCAAATATTTTTTTTCTTTCTCTAACATCAGGAAGATCAACATATATTTGACGATCAAACCTACCAGCTCTCATTAAGGCTTTGTCTAAAACATCAGCTCTATTAGTAGCAGCAATTACTATGACATTAGTGTTAGTTCCAAAACCATCCATTTCTGTTAGTAACTGGTTTAATGTATTTTCTCTTTCATCATTTGATCCAGTAAAATTACTTTTACCACGAGCACGACCTATCGCATCAATTTCATCTATAAAAATGATAGAGGGGGATTTTTCTTTGGCTTTTTTGAAAAGATCTCTTACTCTGGAGGCACCAACACCGACAAACATTTCGACAAAATCAGAACCAGATAAAGAAAAAAATGGAACTTTCGCCTCGCCTGCTACAGCTTTGGCAAGTAAGGTTTTACCAGTACCAGGGGACCCGATAAGTAATGCACCTTTAGGGATTTTTCCTCCAAGGGCAGTATATTTTTTAGGGTTTTTCAAAAAATCTACAATCTCTTGAACTTCCTCTTTTGCACCCTCTAAGCCAGCAACGTCTTCAAAAGTAACTTTTACTTTTGAGTTGGCATCAAATAACTTTGCTTTAGATTTTCCTATACTAAAAATTTGACCTCCTCCGCCTGCAGCTCCTCCAGACATTCTTCTCATAATAAAAATCCATATTGCAATAATAACTATAAATGGCAGCATCGAAATCAAAATATCACCCCAAATATTTTGTTTAGTAATGTAGCTTATTTCGATTTTAGGATTTAGGTTTTTATTGATTTTAGATAGATTATTTTCAAAATTCTGAAGATCACCAAATTCAAATTTATAATTTGGGTTTCTAGAGGAAACAGAAAAAATTGAATTTGAGTTACTTGATTTGTGTTCATCTTTAATCCTGGCATCTCGGGAAAGATAAACCAAAACTTCTCTTTTGTTAATTATATCAATTTTTTCAATATCACCATTTGCAGCAAATTCAAAGAACTTTGAAGGGGTAGTTGAAATGGATCCAATATTTCCAGATGATGAAAAAATATTTAAGATTAAAAAAATAATAGCAATGGTTCCAAAGATCCAATACTGATTAAAATTTACTTGTTTTGGATTATTTTTCTTATTTTTCATTAAGTTCTATTTTTTTGGCATCTCCCCAAAGATTTTCAAGATCGTAAAACTCTCTTTTTGTTTTTTGAAATACATGAACAATTACATCAATATAATCAATTAGGATCCATTCTGCATTTTCGGCACCCTCAACTCCCCAAGGCTTACTTTTTAGTTCTTTACTAACATTTTTTGTAATGGAGCTCGCAATGGCATTAACCTGAGTATTTGATCCCCCATCACAAATTACAAAATAATCACAAACTCTATTATCCATTTTTCTAAAGTCTAAAACATTAATTTCATTGCCCTTAACCTTACCTATACTTTTTACAATTGTATCAATCAAAGAATTAAACTTAACTTTACTACTCATTAAAAAATTAGTAAGCTGCAAATTTATTATTTTTTTTGGTTTTTTATGTATGAAAATAATCAAACTTGATGCCATAGATTCTACAAATTCTTTCTTGAAAAAGAAAATGAGTAATGCAGAAATCGATGATTTCACAATTGTCTATTCTCAAAATCAATTTAAGGGAAGAGGTAGAACTACTAAACAATGGATTAGCGAGCCAAATAAAAATATTGCATTTAGCCTGTTTAAAAGATTTAAAAAATCAGAATTACAGTATTTGTTTATTTTAAATGTAATTGTTTCTATTTCTATTTTAGAATTGCTAAAAAAATACAGAGTAAAACATACGAGTGTAAAATGGCCAAATGACATCATGGTAAAAAATAAAAAAATCTCTGGAGTGCTAATCGAAAATAAAATAAAAAAAAATAATTCAATAAACTCAGTGATTGGAATTGGTTTAAATATTAACCAAACAAATTTCAGTAATCTTAATTATGCAACTTCAATAATTAATGAAATTGGAAGCGTTACAGATATTGATTCGTTGGCGAATGAATTAGCAATTATTATTAAATCTAATCTCAAATTTCTTGAATCAAACATGAATTTTTACCTTGATCAATACAACAAGAAATTATACAATAAAAATCAGACAGTTAGTTTCAAAAATAATAATGGTAAAATAAAAGTAGGTAAAATTATCAAAGTTGACTTCAACGGTAATTTAATGATAATGAATGAAAAAGGAAAAATTGAATATTTTTTAGAAAACGAAATTAAATTTTTGTAGGGGTGTTCCAATCGGCAAGAGTTTTAATTTCATCATCATTGATGTAATTTAACTCTTTAGCAACTTTTATCAGTGTTGAATAATTACTCAAACTAAAAAAATCAATGCTCTCACTTTTTAAATTGTCTGTTGCAATTTTTAGTTCATAGGTAAATATAGAAGACATTCCCAATACCCTCATTCCAGCTTTCTTTATAGCTTGTATTGCTTTTATGCTACTATTAGCAGTGCTGATCAAATCTTCAACTACAAAAACTTTTTTATTTTTTTCAATAATACCTTCAATTTGATTTTTTCTACCATGTCCCTTAGTCTCAGGCCTTACGTATATAAAAGGTAATTTAAGTTTTTCAGCTACCAACAATCCAATGCCAATTGCTCCAGTTGCAACTCCTGCAATAGTTTCAACTGATTTATATTTTTGTAAAATTAAATTTGCAATTTCTTTTGCTACTAAATTTCTGTGAGAGGGAAATGAAAGTAAAATTCTATTGTCACAATAAATTGGAGATTTGATTCCTGATGACCAAATAAATGGGTTATTCGGTTGAAGTTTAATTGCATTAATTTCTAACAGTAACTTTGCAATTTTAATATTTAATTTATCTTCCAAACCAGAATAATTTTTTTCAAAAATATTAATTTAGTTTTGTTTATAACAATGAAAGTAGTTTTTTACAAAGAAAAATCAATTATAATTTCCAGAAATAAAAATGACTTATCTGATTGTTTCATTGTAGAATCAAAAAAAAATTTTTCAGCCTTAACATTAGAATTATTGAAAAAAAAGAATGTAAAATCTATTGGAATATTATGTAAAAATCCAGAGAATTTTTTATCAAACTTCCCTTTTTCAAAAATAGTTGCAGCTGGAGGTATTGTAATTAATGATAAAAATGAAATATTATTTATTTTCAGAAACGATAAATGGGATCTTCCTAAGGGGAAAGCTGAAAAAAATGAAAATATCACTCAAACTGCTACAAGAGAGGTTAAAGAAGAAACAGGTATCAAAGATTTAATCATTGTAAAGCCTGTTGAGAAAACTTATCACATATTTAAAAGGGCGAAAAAACACTATTTAAAGGAAACTTATTGGTTCGAAATGAAAACAAGCCATGATAAAGAATTTACCCCTCAAATTAGCGAAGGCATTACACGAGTTGAATGGATTTCACAAGAAAAAATTCCATTGATCATGAAAAACACCTACAAAAATATAAAATTTTTGATATGCTAAATTCTTACAGAGCCAGGAACAAGATGTTGGAAATCAGAATTATTTTTAATTAGTTCTTTGACTAATGTTGAAGAGATGTGAGAATTTTTATTTGAAGATGTAATAATTATTGTTTCAATTTCACCTATATTTCTATTAAATTCAGCCATATTTTTTTCATATTCAAAATCTAAGATATTCCTAACACCACGAATAATATATTTTAATTTAAGTTTTTTGCAAAGTTCAAATGTTAAACCTTCATAGGCAACTACCTTTACATTTTTTTCATTTTCAAAATGTTCAATAATAAAGTTTTGTCTCTGATTCTCAGAAAACATATATTCTTTTTCGGAGTTGGTGCCAATGGCAATAATAATTTCATCAAAAATTTTGAGAGATTTTTTAACGATTTCAATATGACCAATTGTTATTGGATCAAATGATCCAGGAAAAATTGCTTTTTTTTTCATTTAATTAATATTTGTCATAGCCTCGCGAATAGTACTAATAAATAACTTATCAATTGGAATACCAGCTTGTATTGATTGCTGAGGTAAAATACTTTCTTTACTTAGTCCTGGTACAGTGTTAATCTCTAAAAAATAGAACTCGTTATCTTTCAAAATATACTCACTCCTAGATAAACCTTTAATATTAAGGATTTTATAAATTTTTTTCGCAGCTTGTTCAAGCTTAATTTTTAAATTCTTTTCAAGAATTGCGGGGGTAATTTCTTCAGATTTACCTTCATATTTTGCTTGATAATCAAAAAAATCATTTGAAGTGATAATTTCAGTAATTGGCAGTACAACAATTTGTTGGTTGTACTTTACAACACCAACAGAAAACTCTCTTCCCTTGATAAAAGTTTCAATTAAAATATTATCGTCAAATTTTTTTGCCTTTTCAATGAAATCAGCTAAATCGCTTTTTTTATATGCCTTGTAAACACCAAAACTACTTCCTGAATTACTTGCCTTAACAAAACATGGCAGACCAACTTTATTAATAATTTCATTAATATCAAATGAATCATTCTTATTTAACGTAAATGACTTGGCTACTTTTACACCCTTATTTTTTAAAAAATCTATACATTTAATTTTATCAAAAGTTAATTTAGATTGACTTGAATCACAACCGGTGATAGGAATATTTAAGCTTTCAAAGTAAGATTGAATTTTCCCATTTTCACCAGGATCTCCGTGAATGGCATTAAAAATACAATCAAATCTAATTTTTGGGTGGTTTATAATTGTAAAGTCATCTTGATCAATTTTAAATTTTTTATTGCTTGAATCTATGTAATACCACTGCTCATTAGTTATATATATATTATAACATTTGAAAATATTATTAAGATTTTCAAACACAACTTTTCCGCTTTTTTCAGAAATATGATTTTCTAAAGAATAGCCACCCATTATAATTGCTACATTTATTTCCATTATGTTACAAAACTTAAAATACTGATTCAAAGTTATTTATTATTTTTTAGTTTTGTTATTGATAAATCAATATGTTTTTAATTAGATATTTCTTGAGTAGATCTTTTTTGAAAAGTATTTTTTTCATTTCTGTGTTTTTGATTTTTTTACTTTTTACACTTTTAATTTTTTTAAATGTATATACGAGAAATAATCAGTACATAGAGGTTCCTAATTTAGTTGGTAAATCAACTGATCAATTTGATAAAAAGTTATCAGCAATGGACTTGAAGTATATGGTTATTGATACGGCCAATTTTAACCCTAATTATAGTATTGGATCTGTTCTTAATCAAGAGCCTAATGCTGGTGCGAGAGTAAAGGGTGGTAGAAAGATATATCTTACCTTAAATTCATCAGACTTCAAGGATGTTAAATTACCTAAAATTAATGGCCTGACTTTACGACAAGCAAGAAATGTTATCGAATCTCTAGGATTTACATTTGGTGAAATTGAATATGTGGATGACATAGCTTACAATGTGGTTATTTCAATTTCATCTAATTCTCTTCTATTATCCGAAGGAGATTTTTTAAAGAAAACCTCCACGATTGATTTTAAACTAGGCAATGGAAAAAAATAAATCTTTATTTGAGCATTATTCATTTATCGTTGATGAAGGTCAATCTCCACTTAGAATTGATAAATATTTAATGAATTTTATTGAAAATGCTACTCGGTCTAAAATTCAAGAAGCTGCAAAAAATGAGAGAATTTATGTGAACGGAATCGCTGTAAAATCTAATTATAAAGTAAAACCAAATGATTTGATCAAAATTTTTTTTGAGCATCCTCCACATGAAAATCTTTTAGTACCAGAAAAAATAAGTCTTGACATTGTCTTTGAGGATGATGATTTAGTAGTTATAAATAAGCCTGCTGGTCTAGTGGTTCATCCCGGTCATGGTAATTATTCAGGAACTTTAGTAAATGGGTTATTGTATCATTTTAAGAACCTTCCAATTAATTCATCTGAAAGGCCCGGTTTAGTACACAGATTGGATAAGGACACCACTGGTTTATTGGTAGTTGCAAAAAATGACAATTCAATGGTTAAATTATCTGACCAGTTTGCTAAAAAAACTTCTAAAAGAGAATATTTAGCACTTGTTTGGGGTGATCTAAAGAAAGATTTTGATACTATTGATAATTATATTGGAAGAAATCCTAAAAATAGGCTACAAAATATGGTGATCTCTGAAAATAATAATGAAATGAAAGGGAAAAGAGCTATTACGAATTATGAGGTTATTTCAAGGTTTAATTACGTTTCTTTAGTCAAATGTATTTTAGAAACAGGAAGAACACATCAAATAAGGGTTCACATGAAGTCAATTGGTCATCCTCTTTTTAATGATGAAAGATATGGAGGAAATAAAATTTTAAAAGGAACAACTTTTACCAAATACAAGCAATTTGTTGAAAATTGTTTTAAAATAATTCCTAGACAAGCATTGCACGCGAAAACACTTGGTTTTGTTCATCCTACCACACAGGAATACTTAGAATTTGATAGTAATCTTCCAAATGACTTAAATTTATGCATTGAGAAATGGAAAAAATATTCTTTGAATTCAGTGAATTAAAAATTTTTTTTAAACAAAATCTTCTTTAATTTTACAAAAAATTTAATTAATGAAAATTCTTCTATCCCCGGCTAAATCTCTTGACTTTAAATCTAGTTTACCCACGGAAAATTACTCAGAACCATGTTTTTTGAAAGAGGCTAATTTTTTAAATTCCATTTTAAAATCTAAAAATCCTGCCCAAATTTCAGAACTTATGCATATTTCCTCGTCTTTAGGAGAATTAAATTATGAAAGGTTTCAAGAATGGTTATCCAAACCTAATAAAGGAAATGCCAGGCAAGCAATTTATGCTTTTAGCGGAGATGTTTATAAAGGAATAGATTCTTACACAATTAAAAATGATAAAATAGATTTCCTACAAAATAATGTTAGGATTCTTTCTGGTCATTATGGATTACTTAAGCCGTTGGATTTGATCCAGCCTCACAGATTAGAAATGGGCACGAAAATGTCTTTTAAAAGCTACAAAAACTTGTATGACTATTGGAAGAAGCAAGTTAGTTTAGAGCTTAATGAGGAATTGTGTGTGGATGAACCTGTTTTGAATTTAGCTAGTAATGAGTATTTCAAGGTAATAGATTCGAAAGTAATAGATTCACCAATTTTTTCTGTAAACTTTAAGCAATATAGGGATGGAAATTATAAAACAATTGCTATCTACTCCAAAAAGGCCAGGGGTTTAATGACCAGATTTATTATTGATAATCAGATTATTAAAATTGATGATATTAAATCATTTAATTACGATGGATATATTTTTGATCAAATTCTTTCTAGCGAAAAGAACTTTGTTTTTACCAGATAGTTTTTTCATAATTATCTTAACAATTTTACTTTAGATTTTACCTGACATTGTAATTGCTAGAGATTTTCTCCGTTTTTTAACAAAAATTAGTATATTTACAGATCATTATATAAGTAAAATTGATTATATGAGAAAAATATTACTTTTTAGTGCATTATTAATTTCGTCATTAATATATTCACAATCAACTGTTTCAAATGGAGAATGGGGAACTTCATCTACCTGGAATACTAATCAAGTGCCTGCAGATACAGATAATGTAACTATAAGTCATAGTATAGATATTGATAATGCTAGAACTTGTGCTAACCTTACAATAGATTCTGGTGCTAGATTAGATGTTGACGCGGCTCTTACTGCAACTGGAACAGTAACAAATAATGGTGATTTGAGAGTTAGAAACGCTGACATGACGCATTCAGGAACCACCTTTTCAAATACTGGTGATTTAACTATTTCCGCTGGCAAATATTTAAATTTTAGTAATGGATCAGCAACACTTACCAATTCGGGCACTATTACAATATCATCTGGTAATACATCATTTGGATCATTAATGTTGTCTGGAACGTACACAAAGTCTGGTAACGGAAAGATTATTTACAAAAGATATGTTGCTAGTACAACCTATTGGGATTTAATTGGAAGTCCTTTAACACTGGTGTCAATTGAAGATTTTGAGGATGAAAATGATGATATTGCTAATAACGGTGCGGCTATGGCAATTGGTTATTACACTAATACTTCTGAAGCATATAGTTCTAATGATGGATGGACTAACTATACAACATCAACTGTTGGTACTGCTGGCAACTTTGTTACTGGAAAAGGCTATCAAATGGCTACTGAAAACGGGTCTGTTATAGAATTTACCGGATCAATGTCAACAGCTAACGTTGCGATTTCAGTAACAACAAATGAAGAAGGAACATCTAATCCAAATGACGGTACAAAATTTGAATTAATTTCAAATCCCTATCCATCATACTTAAGTGTAACATCATTTTTAAATGCACATAAGGATACTCAATTGCATGCTTTTCACGGAGCAGTTTACGGATGGGATGGAGCACAATACGATACTTATTCTTTAGCTGCACCTGGAAATGGAATTGCACCTGCTCAAGGATTTATGGTTGGAGTAAGAGGTTCTGATGGTACTTCACAAACAATAACCTTTACAACTGCCATGCAAACTTCTTCAGGCTCTGGAGATTATAATGAATATGACCTAATGGATGATAGAGCAGAATTATTTATTAATTTAAACCAAAATGGTTCCGACAAAGAAACTAAGCTATTTTTCCTAGAGCAAGGAACTGATGGATTAGATGTTGGTTATGATGCAGCTACTATGGATTTAGGAAATTACGCCATATACAGTAGATTAGTTGCTGATGACGAAGGGGTAAATATGGATCACCAATCTTTAGCATACTCTGAGATGTGGGACAAGGTAATTCCTATTGGAATTAACGCCTTAGCTGGAGAAGAAATTAATTTAGGTATTTCTCACAGAACTACTCCTGCTGATCTAAATATTTATCTAGAAGATATTTTTGCAGGAACAATGACAGACATCAAGGCTGGTGATTACACACTTACACCATCAAGCGATATTAATGGCGTGGGTAGATTCTTTATTCACATGACTGCTGATACCATGAGTAATAGTGAAATATCAACGAGTATGTTAAATGCATATAAAGATCCAAATTCTAACCATATTACATTAGAAGGTTTAGCTACTCAATCAAATAATATAAAAGTTAGTTTATATAGCATTCTTGGAAGAAAAGTACTAGATACTTCGCTAAATAATAACATGAATACACAAACCATTTCAACACTTGGAATGGCAACCGGTATTTACGTCATCGAACTAGTTTCTGGAAACGATAGGCTTACTAAGAAACTTATTATACAATAGTTATGAAAAAGACAGGTATTACCAGGAAACAAGCGATAAAAAAGATGGGAAAATATGCAGCTCTAACTGCTATTGGAACCTTCACCATATTAAACCCTAAAAAAGCTCAAGCTCAATCCACTGCACCAGATCCTGGTAAATGGTAGGACTTTTTTAGTTTTATGGCATATATTTTGCTTTATCTAACCTGTGAAAGTATATTTTTTTAACTTTATATTTTTGTTATTTTTTTTGGTTTCTTGTAAGAACCCAGTTCAAAATAATATTCAAGTTATTTCTTTTGATGAGTTATACAACACAATAGATTTAACCTCTGACGATACTTATGTTATTAATTTTTGGGCAACATGGTGTTCTCCATGTATCAAAGAGCTACCTCATTTTGAATATGTTAATAATAAATACGATAGTGATAAAGTAAAAGTTATTTTAGTTAGTCTTGATTTGCCTTATCATTTTAATTCTAAGCTAGTTCCTTTTGTAAAATTAAATAATATTCAATCCAAAGTAGTTCAACTAGCAGATAACGATTCATATTCATGGATGTCTAAAGTATCTAAAGAATGGAATGGAGGAATTCCTGCCACTCTAATAATTAACAGTACTTCTCAAAAATTTTATCCAAATCCATTTGAAAAAGATGAATTAATTTATGAAATTGAGGACGTAATTAGTAAAACATTTCTAAATGGACTTGGATCAAGGTAAATGGTTGCAAAAATACAATCACACCAAAAATTCAAAAATAATTGATGTTAGAACACCTAATGAGTTCCAAGACTTCAGAATTCCTGATTCTGAAAATATTGATTTTTATGATCCGCAAAACTTCATAAAAAAAATTACTCTTCTAGATAAAGATGCTTCTTACTTTTTATATTGCAAATCGGGAGCTAGAAGTTATAATTCTTGTATAATTATGAAGGATTTGGGATTTAAGAACGTTTATAACTTAGCTGGGGGTATTT
>CABZIT010000026.1 GCA_902525795.1 uncultured Bacteroidota bacterium | reverse complement strand
TGGTGGATATAGTACAATGAGTGATTTTATTTTAGGAATTCAGACAGATTTTATTCCTTTTCACATGACATATGCATTTATTAAAACCTTTGTATTTGCATTTATTCTCGCAACAGTTCCCGCATTTCATGGATACTATATGAAAGGAGGAGCGTTAGAAGTAGGTAAAGCAAGTACTTTATCATTTATTTGGACTTGTGTAACTATTATAGTCTTTAATTTTTTAATTACTCAAATGCTTTTAGGATAATGATTACAGTAGAAAACTTAGAGAAATCTTTTCACGATAAAAAAATTTTAAAAGGCATTTCATGCTCATTTAAAAAAGGTGAAACTAGTTTGATCATTGGTCAAACTGGTGCCGGAAAAACAGTTTTTTTAAAGTGCCTATTAGGGCTTCATGATTATGATAATGGGAGAATTATTTTTGATAATATAGAGCTAAATAAAATAGATGATTATGATAAAATGAAACTAAAATCAAATATTGGCACTGTTTTTCAAGGAAGCGCTCTATTTGATTCTATGACAATTGAGGAGAATGTGATGTTTCCACTTAAAATGTTTCAAGAAATGGAAATGGAGGAAATGAAATCACGTGTAAACGAAGTATTAAATAGGGTTGAATTAGAAAATAGCAATAATAAAATGCCAAGTGAGGCATCAGGGGGAATGCAGAAAAGAGTAGCTATTGCTAGAGCAATTGTAAATCAACCAAAGTATCTTTTCTGCGATGAACCCAACTCTGGACTTGATCCCAAAACAGCAATAGTAATTGACAATTTAATTAAAGACATTACTGAAGAGTATGAAATTACTACTGTAATTAACTCACACGACATGAACTCGGTAATGGAAATAGGGCAAAAAATTGTTTTTTTAAAGAATGGGGAAACAGAGTGGCAAGGGGATAAAAATGAAATATTTAGAACTGAAAATAAAGCGGTTACTGACTTTGTTTACTCATCTAATCTCTATAAAAAAATAAGAAAAATGTATTTAAAAAAGTAGTTATTTTATTTCCCTAATTCCTGTAAGAGATGAAGAACTCCTTATCTTTTCACCTAGACCGTCAACCATTTCAATTTTATATTTTTTACAGACGGAAGTTTCAGGAACTTCATCAGTTGAGCGATCACCACCATTAGCAAATATGTTTGGTCTTATCAATTCCAATGATTTACAAACTGTTTTATCTTGATCAACTGATAAAACAACTTTGTCCACATATTTTATGGCTTTAACTATTTCAAGTCTATCGTTCTCATCCATAAAAAATTTTCCTTTTTTCAAAACACATTGGTGATTATTATTAACAATAACTACGAGAATATCACCCAACGATTTGGCTATTTTTAAATATTCCAAATGGCCAACATGAATTGGATCAAAATATCCGCTAACAGCTATTTTTACTTTACCATTATTTTTCATTTAAAATCTTCGTTATTTTGTAGTTAGGGCTAAATAAATATAATTTTTTTGAGTTAATTTCCAAGCACTCATATCTTTTCCTCCTTTTTCCCACAACAATATAGTTTTTTTTATTTGATGCTTTGAATTTATCCCCTTTTCTTAAATCCAAAATATACGATGATACATTTTCATCATATTTATTAAGCTCAATACTTAAATCCAAATCAGTATCTGTACTTGCCTTTGGGTTTATTGCATACTTGGCTAGAGGGCTGAGAATATCATTAGGAAATACTTTATTATTAATTACTGGAATTAACAACTCTTTGAACTTACTTTTCCATTGATATCCGTGTGGCTTAGTATTAAATCCAAAATCCTTAAACACAAAGAAATGAGATATCTCATGAAGAAGCGTAATTAGGAATCTAAATGGGTTCATATCTGAATTAATTGTAATTTCAACAGAAAAATCTTTTTTTACTGAAAAATCAGCGTGTTTTGTTTTTCTATTATTTTTTATTTTGAATAAAATATTTTCATGCTTAATTAGTCCCTTTACATATTCGAGTGAAGCCTTTGGAATTTTTTGAAAAATTTCTTTCATTTAGGGTGTACTGGACGAAATTGAAATAACTTTTCCATTGATTAATTTATGTCCTTCCATAGCAAAATTATAAATGTATTCTGCCATATCTTTAGCAGACGTAGATGCTTGGAAGCCAGGAAATGCCTTGTTTAACATTTTTGTTTGAACTGATCCAAGTGCCAATGAATTAAAATGAATTCCTTGTTCTTTATATTCCTCAGCTAGCATTTCAGTTAAAATATTTAAAGCACCTTTACTAGAGCTGTAAGCTGCCAAACCAGGGAATTTCAGTGTGCCTTCAACTCCCCCAATAGAGCTGATATTTACTACATTAGATCTATTATTCATTCTTTTAATTAATAACTGAGTTAACATGGCTACAGAGAAAACATTAGTTGAATAAACTTTCTGAAAATCTTCCAAAGATGTATCTTCAAAAGGTTTATTAATAAGTAATCCTGCGTTATTAATTAATACATCAACATTTTTAAAATTGTTAAGATATTTATTTAGCGAATCATATCTTTCATAATTTGTAATATCAAAATCTACAGCATAAAGACCTTTCAGATTTAACTTTCTTAACTCGGAATTATTTCTAGAAATCGCCAAAACATTATGCTTACTTTTTAAAAAAAATTTAGCAAGTTCCAAACCAATTCCAGAACTTGTTCCCGTAATTACAATATTCTTTGACATTATACTTTGGTTCTAAATTAGCATGGATAAAGGATTCTCAATCAGAGGTTTAAGAACTTGTAAAAACTTGGCTCCTGTCAAACCATCTACTACCCGATGATCACATGCTAGAGTTAGCTTCATGGTATTACCAACAACAATTTCGTCATCTTTTACTACTGGTTCTTGAATAATAGCACCGACAGACAGAATAACAGAGTTGGGTGAATTGATAATTGAAGTAAAACTTTCAATTCCAAACATACCCAAGTTAGATATGGTAAAAGTACTACCCTGCATCATCTCAGGAGTTAATTTTTTATCCCTTGCCAGAGAAGCCATTTCCTTAACAGACTTGCTAATTTCTGCTACTGTCATTTTATCCGCATTTTTCAAAACAGGAACAATTAAACCATCTTCAACACCAACCGCAACACCAATATTCACAAAATTGTTATACCTAATTTTATCATTAAACCATTGAGAGTTCACACTTGGGTTGTTTTTTAATGCTACAGCACAGGCTTTAATAATAATATCATTAAATGATATTTTTGTATTTGGAATTGAATTGCACTGTTTTCTGAATGCAATCGTTTCTGACATATCTAACTTAATATTCAAATAATAGTGTGGAGCAGAAAACTTCGATTCTGATAATCTCTTGGCGATTACCTTTCTCATCTGAGAGTGATTTACATCACTAAAATCTTGTAATTCAGATGACTCTGTAAACGTTGAAACAGAGGTATTTACAACAGGTTCTTGAAAATTTTCAACATCACTCTTGACAATTCTACCGTTTTCCCCAGTTCCTGAGATTTTAGAAATGTCAATATTTTTATCATTTGCTAGCTTTTTTGCTAAAGGAGATATGAAAATTCTTTTATTGTTTGCTAATTCTTCTTTTTCAATAACTTTTGGTGTTTCTGAAACAGGTTCTGAGACCTCTTCATGAACAACATTAACCTCTTTGGTACTATTTATATTAGAATTAACAGGATTTTCTAAAATTGAAGAAATATCAGTTTCATTAGGACCAATAACCGCTAATAATGAATCCACCTTCGCTGAGTCACCCTCATTCAATCCAATATGAAGTAGCGTCCCCGAATAAAAAGATTCAAACTCCATTGTTGCTTTATCTGTTTCAATCTCCGCTAATATTTCACCTTCTTCAACAGAGTCACCAACCTTTTTAAACCAGCTCGCAACTGTTCCCTCCTCCATAGTATCACTAAGTCTTGGCATAGTAATTACATGAGTATTTTCTGCTGTAGGTTGACTAATCTCTTTTTTTTCTGTTTCATTTGTTTCAACAACTGTCTCGGGATTTTCAAGCTTATTTTTAGGGGAACTATCTTCTTTATTTGCTAAAATGGAATCAATATCATCACCAGGATCACCAATGATTGCCAAAGGAGCATCAACTTTTGCAGTTTCATTTTCATTGATACCAATATATAATAGAGTACCCTCATAGAAAGACTCAAACTCCATGGTAGCTTTATCGGTTTCAATTTCGGCTAAAATTTCACCTTCTTTGACTGAATCACCAACTTTTTTAAACCATGTTGCCACAGTTCCCTCCTCCATGGTATCACTCAGACGCGGCATTTTAATTAACTCTGCCATGACTATATTTTATGCTTTAAAAATGGATAATTTTCCTGCTCATAAACAGCATCATACATAATGTTTTTTTCTGGAAATTCAGATTTTTCAGCAAATTTTTCACACTCTTTTACTTTTTCTTTTACCTTATTATCAATTTCATCAATCTGCTTTTGGGTAGCGTATTTTTTTGAAAGGATATATTCTTTGATTTTAGTTATTGGATCAATTTTTTTGTACTCCGCGACTTCATCTTTAGTTCTGTAATGTTGTGCATCACTCATGGAATGACCTCGATATCTGTATGTTTTCATCTCAAGAAAGGTTGGACCATCACCCTTTCTGGCTCTCAAAATAGCTTCGTTTATAGACTTAGCTACTTTTACTGGATCCATACCATCAACTGGACCGCAAGGCATTTCATAACCGAGACCAAGTTTCCATATTTCAGTATTGTTAGATGTCCTTTCAACCGAGGTCCCCATGGCATATCCATTATTTTCACATATAAAAATTACCGGTAATTTCCACAACATGGCAAGATTAAATGTCTCATGCAAAGATCCCTGTCTTGCTGCACCATCACCAAAATAGCAAAGCGTGACAGCATCACTTCCATGATATTTATCACCAAATGCAATTCCAGCCCCTAGAGGAATTTGACCTCCAACAATTCCGTGACCACCGTAAAATCTATGTTCTTTAGAAAATATATGCATAGATCCCCCTAAACCAAAGGATGTTCCTGTTTTTTTCCCAAAGAGTTCCGCCATTACTCTTTTTGCGTCAACACCCATTCCGATTGGTTGAACATGATTTCTGTATGCCGTAATCATTTTATCTTTTGATAAATCCATTGCGTGAAGAGATCCAGCTAAAACAGCTTCTTGACCATTATATAAATGCAAAAAACCTCTAACTTTTTGCTGAATATATACAGCTGCTAGTTTGTCTTCAAATTTTCGCCAAAAAAGCATATCCTCATACCAAGAAATATACGTATCCTTAGTGATTTTTTTCATTATCAATAGATTTAACTACAAAAGTAGCATATTGGTAATCGATAGCAAAGAGGAAATATAAAAATTTCTGAGTTTTAGTACTCTAAATATTCATTAGATCCAAAATCAAAAACTAAAGAGAATCTTAATGTATTTTCCAAAGGACTCGGAATTTTAGAAGCGGAAAATAAATAGGATAAATCAACTCTTGTTCCTGAAAATTTAAATCCTGCTCCAAAAGAAATAAATTTTCTAGCACCTTTTTCCTCACTTTCATTAAAATATCCTGCCCTGAGAGCAAAAGAGTCATCATAAACGTATTCTGCTGAAAGTGCCCACGTAAATTCTTTTAATTCTTCACTAAATCCGCCAGGTGCGTCAGAAAAAGATTGAAATACCCCACTCAAAAAATCAACATCATTGGGCTGACCTGAAATAATAGCATCATAAGATGATATAAACTCATCTTCATCAGCATCATAAATTCCATTTTCATTAGTATCAATATAATCTGTAAATGATCCAGTTATTGGTGGAGTTGGGACAAGGAGCTTAGTAAATTCAGCAGTGACTGCAACTTTATTATACTGGTCCAAAATAAAATCAAAACCTCCGCCAAATCTCAAATTAGTAGGTAAAAAAGTTTCACTTCCAGAATCATCATATTTAATTCTTGGTCCCAAATTTTGAATAATTGCACCAGCTCTCCATCTACCATCAATGTCACCATATCGCTGCTCTTCTCCTTGAAAAAAAGCAGAAATATCAACAGCGTAAGAACTAGCAGCCTTAGCCGTATCGTCAACAGATTGAATTCTTAAATCTGATCTTAAATACCTAAGTGCTACACCCATTGAAAATTGATCAGCAAGCCTAATTGCGTAGGAAAAATCCATCGTTAATTCATTTGGTTTTTCTGTAAGACCTAAATCAAATTCATTTTGAATAATTTCAATTTCACCCAAAGAAAAATACCTTAAACTCACAGCAAAAGCACTTCTTTCATTTAGTCTATTAAAATATGTTAAATTTCCGAGAGAAATATCATTTACTAATTTACTTAAGTAAGGAGTATAACTAAGTCCAAAACCTGATTTAGACTCAGAAAAAACATATTTTGATGGATTCCAATTTTGTGAATAAGCATCAACCGAAGTAGCGACACCCATATCACCCATACTAGCAGCACGGGCATCAGAGGCAATTAATAAAAAAGGAACACCTGTGGTAATCACCCTAGTATCTTGGTCAGGAACAACTTGTGTTGAAATTTCCTGAGATTGAAAATTTTGAAAAAAAAGTAAGATTAAAAAAGAAAAAAAATAGTTTTTCATAAATAATTTTGTTTGACAAATATAAATATATATTACAGTATCACAAGCTTTTCGATTTTTGACGTTTGCTTATTTGTCAGCTCCGATCTCACTGAAAGCTTGTAAACATAAACACCTTTGGCAACTTTATCTCCAAAATCATCTCTACCATCCCAAATAAAATCTCTTGAGAAATTACTATCACCGGAAAAATTAGTATTTCCTATAATAGTTTTTACTAATCTTCCAGAAATTGTAAATATCTCTATTTTAACGTCCAAAAGTGATGAACTATTGTGATTGAACCAAAATTCGGTGAAATCAATAAATGGATTTGGATAATTTAACACATTATCCAATACCAATTTTTCATTTTCGTTAAAAACCATAAAATCAACTTCTGAAATTGATGAATTATTGTACACATCCCATGCTTTAATTTTTAACGTATGCTGGCCAGGCTGTAAGTTGTCAAGCTGATAATTAACAGTTCCATTTTTGTAATCATCAATGTCAGCTACATAATAATTATTCAAAATAATAGCATTAATATCATCAGAATCAATTGTAGCTAATATGTCATGACCAACTCCACTTGAAGTGTTAATACCATTATTATCCGATAATTTTACAATTAAATTTGGACTTTCATTGGTTATACCACCGCTAACAAACGACTCATCATTTAAAAATATTTGTATTTCTGGGCCAATACTATCTTCTTCAGCATCTTCATTTACACCACCTATTTGAATGGTTGTATTATAGCCACTTTTATCCAAATTACTTGATATATCCTTTGCGTAAAAGCTGAATTTACCACTATCAATTTCCATCCTAACATCCTTGGGGACTACAAAACTAAATTGAAATTCTCCATTTTCTACAGATGATTTTCCGCGAAATAATACTTCTCCAAGTATTTCAAAATCTAATAAAATCAAATTTCCATTTCCATCTGTTGTATTATCATTTGCTAATGTTGTTCTTGAAATATTTTTGTCATACACAGTCGAAGTTAAAATTCCTGAATAATTTTCAAGAAATAAACCATTTTTATCATAAACCTGGCCTTCAACATTAACTAAATCCAATCCTTTGATTTGCTGCTGAAAGTTATTTATATCAACACCATTTATTTTTGAAATTCTAATCTCTTTTTCCGGAATTGCTAACTTCATTGCCGGATCTCCTATAAAGAATACCAGTCTTCTTTGATTGGTAGATGAAATAGCTGGGTCGTTTTTGGTCAATCTAAGTGATTCTGCAATTGATGGATAATTATCGGATCCGAATGAAAATAAATATTGTTCGAGTGTTATGTTAAACTCCACACCAACTGAAACAAAAATCTGCCTTGTTGTTGTTATCAATGCAACAGATCCACCGTCTTTATTCCAATATAAAAACTCACCTGCTGTTTCTCTATTGGGGTTATCAAACTTTGTAAATTCACAAGTAACTGAAACAAAACAATTCAACCTATTTGGATTTTTGACAGCTGCAGCATTTATTTTATCAAAGATTCTCTCTCTTGCAATACCATCTTCACCGCCATGACCAAAATAATTTATTACGATAGCTCCTTGCTTAATTCCGTTTAAAATTTCTGAGTTCACCTCCGGATATCTTTCTCCTCCAGATGAGGTTTGTTGTTCATAGGAGTCAATTAATATTTTTTTTGTATTAATAAATGGCTTATTTTCAGAAATTAAATCTGCAATTTCATTGGATGTAGATTGAATTATATTTTCCCATGGTTCATCAACATCGTCAGAAATCACTATTACTTTATTACGCCAATCACCAAAAGATTCAGTGGAATAATAAGACTCAATTTTATCAACTAGCACAACAGATCTTTGAGAATTGTCAGCAAGAATTCTTCCTACTGCAATGTCAAGTTTGTCTGAATTACTCATTGTTCCTTCGTTAAGGTCCATCATTCCATAGAAATCATCAGAAATAAATGAGCTAGACAGACTAAAACTATTTAATGACAACCATGAAGGAATAATATTAGTGTTATTTGGAATCCTTTGCTTATAGTCAAAGGAGGCATCTCCAAACAAACATAGATATTTCAAATTATTACCATTATTTTGATTATGATAAATATACCTTATAAAATTCCTAATTGCTGATATATCTTGATTGCCAGAGCCAAATTCATTGTATATTTTTTGTAGCTCAATAACCTTGACACTTAAATTATTTTTTTCTCTGTTAATTTGTGCCAATCTTTCAGCTTGAAATAACATATCCTGCCTAGCAATAATTACATAATCTGGAGCAGAAAGATTTCCTTGAAAATCACTAAAAATTGTTTGTTTAATATTTTGATTTTCAATGAAAGAATTAGTCTCAATTGTGGGTATTAAAAAATTACTTTCAGAAAAAGCAATAAATTTATTTTCAGATGAAAAATTTGATTTAAAAGAAAAATTATTTTCAATTGAATTTGAAACTTCAGAAATATTGGATATATCACTTACATCCCATACATTATACATATTTTGATTACTACCAATTTGATATTCAACAACCGATGGTAAGGAATTAATGTTATTATTATGAAAAATTAACTGATCTCCAGAATAAATTAAATCACAAGTTGCCTCGAGAGAAATATAGTCTAAGAATGCTGTTGATGCTGGATTACCAGAGTTGTTATAATTAAGCGAAACATTGATAGTAGAGGAATTTGAATAAATTTCTGAGTTATAATTTGCTCCAGAGGCTAAAATTGGATCACCGATTGAGCCAAAATATAATGTTGAAGTATTTGAGCCATTAATATTTATCGACATAGAAGTTGAAACTTCTGATGTCGCAGCAGCAGAAACCTTTAAATCGATTGGCTCCGAAACTATTAAATTATCAAATGTAAATGAAAAAGTTTTATTTGATTCAAAATCAAATCTATCTCCAAACCATCTTCTACCAATTTGTGCAATATTATACTCATCGATTTCGTGAAATTGGAAATTTGTGTAATTATCGATAATCAAATCTACTGGTAGATCGGGCTCTGTATAGCTATCAACCCTCAATCCATTATCAGATCCAATTGAAATAAAGTAAGATGTTTTTTCTTCATATAAATTTAAATGCGTATCACTTTCTGAATTATAATTATCAGGTCCTTTTGCAAAAAATATTATATAATCATCATTGTCAAATATACCATCTCCCTCCCCATTAACTTGAATAGCATTTTCAATTGGATCCAGCATAAAATTTTCTGTATTATTCATTGGCAACATTTCTCCTCCATGTCCAAATATTCTAATTTTTCTGGGATCAATTGAATTAGTATTTATACCCAATTGATCTAAAAAGCTTTTATCAATTTTATAAACACCTGTTTGGTCAATATAAAACTGGTACCATGACCCAACAGCCATTTCAGAATTTTGTGATTGAATTGCAGAGATATTTTTTAAATTATCATATGAGTATTTAAGTTTGAAACTATTAACAATTTTATAATTATCATTTATCTTTAAAATTGGAGAAAACTCAAAATAAGAAAACGACTTTTCTCTAGATTTACTAGTTTTTAACTTGACTTCAATTTTATTTTTGAAAGGTATATTTGAAAGTACAGGGTATTGAGAAATATTAAAATCAGAATATTTTACATCAAAAATCTCAACAGATTCTTCATTTATATCATTGAATTCTTCCCATTGATTTACCAACTTGAAGTCTTGACCAATGATAAGGTTTTCATTAAAATTTTCTGCCTTGGGAATTAAAAAGTTTTTTCCGCCTATTACAAGTTGTTTGTCTTCTGACCATTCAACTTTAAATGATTTACTCTGCCCAAAAAGAAAAGAAAAATTAAAGAACAGAAAAAAATAAAATAAAAACCTCATGTTTTCTCAACGTAATTAATTTCTCAATATTATTTAAATGTAAATTCAAAAATAAGATAATATAAAGTTATTTAGCCCGTTATCTATAGAAAGCAAAAAATATAAAAAATTGCTTTATGAGTATAAATTATTATATTTGGTGACTTTTTGTATTGAAAAAATCAAAAAAATATGAAAAAAACTAGACTGTACATACTATTAATTATTTGTTTTTCTTTCATGCTCATGTTTGAAAGTTGTAATAGATCTCCATTTTCAAGCAATAAAAATGTCTCTTCTGCCACTGGCTGGTCAATTAATGACAAAAAAGGCGGTTTTCAATACAATACTAATTTTAAAGGCCAAGAAGCACCTCCAAATATGGTGTTAATTGAGGGGGGGACATATACCAAAGGAAGAGTACAGGATGATCCGATGAGAGATTGGAATAATTCTGCTAATCAGCAACATATTCAATCTTTTTACATGGATATCACCGAGGTTACTAATATGATGTACCTTGAGTATCTAGATTGGTTAAAAAGAAATTACCCACCTGAAAATGAAAGTTTAAGAGAAATTTACACAAATGCGTTACCTGACACCCTTGTTTGGAGAAATAAGTTAGGATATAGTGAGGACATGGTTAATAATTATTTAAGACACCCAGCATATGCAAACTATCCTGTAGTTGGAGTTAGTTGGGTACAAGCTTATGAATTTACCGAGTGGAGATCTGACCGTTATCAAGAATTATTATTAGAACGTGAGGGCTATTTAGTCAGAGATGCTAAACTTGACAGTGTAAATAGTGAGAGTTCATTCAGCATTGACACATATGTATTGAACCCTAATGCCACTTACGGGGGCAACCAAGATGTTTTACGTGGCAAAAGAACTAGAACTGCTGATTCACTAGCGCCATCTTCAGCTAACAGAGAAACTGGTATTATAACACCTAAGTTTAGACTACCAACTGAAGCCGAATGGGAATATGCTGCTTTAGGTTTGTCTGAAGTTAGGGACTTTAATATTTATAAGGCAAGAAAAAAATATCCGTGGCAGGGACAATACACGAGAAGTGGTAAAAGAAGAAATTTAGGTGATCTGCTTGCAAACTTTAAAATAAGTGACGGAGATTATGGCGGAATTGCCGGATGGTCTGATGATGGTGCTGATATCACCAACAGAGTTGCAGCATATAGTTCTAATTCCTATGGACTTTATGATATGGCAGGTAATGTAGCAGAATGGGTTGCTGATGTATACAGACCAATAGTTGACGATGAATTTAACGACTTCAATTATTTTAGAGGTAATGACTACAAAAAATTTAAAATAGGTGAAGATGGAAAAGCTGTTATAGCCACCGAGGCAAAATATAAAACGCTTCCTAATGGTAAAAGAATTGCTACTACCTTACCAGGTGAAATTGAGCTAACTGATATCGAAGACTCTGATGTAAGATACAGAACCCAGTTTGACAAAGGATACAACATTAATTTTAGAGATGGTGATTATCAATCCTCAAGAAATTATAAGCCTGAGGACAGAAGACAGTCCAGAGCAGAAGATGAAGAAATTGAAACACGTACAATGTATAAATCTCCAAACTTTGCTGATGCTGATACAAGCAATGACGAATTTGATTATGATCCTGACAAAACTAGAACTACTTTAATCAATGATCAGGCTAGAGTTTATAAAGGAGGTTCATGGAAAGATCGTGCATATTGGTTAGATCCTGCACAAAGGAGATTTTATCCTGAAGATCAGGCGACTGACTTTATTGGTTTTCGATGTGCAATGTCAAGATTGGGAGAAAAGACAATATCAAAAAACAAAAGAAGAAATTAAATTTTTTAAACATAGTTTTTTAAAAACCCTAACATTTTAGCTAGGGTTTTTTTTATTTTTAGTGAAAATGGAACTAAAAAAAATCTATAAAATATTTCAAAATTCCAGTGGGGTTAGTATCGATACAAGAACTATAAAGCAAAACAATATTTTCTTTTCAATCAGAGGACCAAACTTTAACGGAAATAAATTTGCAAATGAAGCGATAAATAACGGAGCTATTTATGCACTAGTAGATGAAGAAATATCATCAGTAGTAAATTCAAAAAAAATAATTGTGGTAAAAGAT
>CABZIT010000025.1 GCA_902525795.1 uncultured Bacteroidota bacterium | reverse complement strand
GTGGAGAAGAATTGAGAATGAAATACAGATATCTAGATATTAGAAGACCCGCATTAAAAAACAATTTAATCTTGAGACACAGGATCACCCAAGAGGTAAGAAAATATCTTTCAGATAAAATGTTTTTAGAAATTGAAACGCCTTATTTGATTAAATCAACCCCAGAAGGCGCTAGAGATTTTGTAGTTCCATCAAGAATGAATGGTGGAGAGTTTTATGCACTACCACAATCTCCACAGACATTTAAACAATTATTAATGGTTGCTGGTTTAGACAAGTATTTTCAAATCGTCAAATGCTTTAGAGATGAAGATCTTAGAGCTGATAGGCAACCGGAGTTTACTCAAATTGATTGTGAAATGTCGTTCGTAAATCAAGATGATGTCTTAAATAGTTTTGAAGGATTAATTAAACATCTATTTTCATCCATAAAAAATATTAAACTTGACAAATTTCCAAGAATGAGCTATGACGAAGCTATTAAAAATTATGGTACTGATAAACCTGATTTAAGATATGAAATGAAATTTGTAGAATTAAATGATATCACTCAACATAAAGATTTCAACATTTTTAATAGCGCTGAATTAGTTGTTGGTTTTGTTGTAAAAAGTGGGAATAGTTTTAGCAGAAAAGATTTAGATAAATACACAGATTGGGTGAAAAGACCTCAAATTGGAGCTTCCGGATTGGTTTATATGAGAGTGCAAGATGATGGAACTTATAAATCTTCAGTAGATAAGTTTTATGATGAGTCTGATTTGAAGCAATGGGCTAATATCTCTGATGCGAAAGCAGGAGATATTTTATTTATTCTTTGTGGTGATTCAGAAAACGTAAGGAAGCAACTTGGTGCCTTGAGAGTTTATGTTGCTGACAATTTAAACTTAAAAGATCCAGAACAATTTACTCCACTATGGGTAGTTGATTTTCCTTTACTTGAATGGGATGAAGAAAGCAATTCATATCATGCGATGCATCACCCATTTACATCTCCTAAAAGTGAGCATATTGAATTGATAGATTCTGATCCATCTGCAGTCAGAGCAGATGCATATGATTTGGTTTTAAACGGAAATGAAATCGCAGGTGGATCAATAAGAATTCATGATAAAAAAATTCAACAAAAAATGTTTGATTGTTTAGGTTTTTCAAAAGAAGAAGCTGAAAAGCAGTTCGGATTTTTGATGAATGCTTTTGAATATGGAGCTCCACCACACGGAGGTATAGCATTTGGTTTAGATAGAATTGTTGCATTAATGGGGGGTCAGGAAATTATTCGAGATTTTATTGCATTCCCAAAAAATAATTCAGGAAGAGATATTATGATAGACTCCCCTTCCACAATTTCTGATGAACAAATGAAAGAATTACAATTAAAATCTACTAAAAAGTAAATTGAAAAAAATCATTTTTATTCTTTTCATTATTTCAATCCTTTTGATCTCATATGGTTTGTTTTTTGAGTCAGCATTTTCTCAAAAGTTAATTGGCTTTGGAACCATTATTTTATTTTTTATTGTTTTTCCTCTTTTCTCCTACTATAGATGGAAAGATAAAAAAATTGAAGATTACTATTTAAATAATGAGAATCTGAAAAAATTTAAAGAGAACAACGATCTCTAGTTCATATTTCTTCTTGATATAAAGAATTTGTCTAATAAATCCTTGCATTCTTTTTGAAGAATCCCGCCTTCAACTTTAGTTTTTGGGTGAACTTTAGTGCCAAGAATTTTAAATCCACGTTTGGAATCAGCTGCACCGAAAAAGATTTTTGAAATTCTGCTCCAATACAATGCTCCAGCACACATTTGACAAGGTTCAAGAGTAACATATATGGAACAATTTTCTAAATATTTTCCACCAATATAATTTGATGCAGATGTTATTGCTAATATTTCTGCATGTGCAGTAACATCTGTGAGAGCCTCAACCATATTGTGTGCTCTTGCAATTATTTTATTTTCAGCCACAATCACAGCCCCGATTGGAACCTCTCCTTTTGACAAAGCAATTTTAGCTTCATCGATGGCTTTACCCATAAAATAATTATCATCAAATTCGATTTTCATATTTCTTATTGATATTCTACTCCAGTGATTTTATTGTAAATGTTTAATGCTTTTCTGTCAGACAAAGAAGCCACAAAATGACAAATCTCTAATAGTCTGGAATAAAGATTATCATGACTTAGATTAGTTGTTGATGGGAGCAGCTTCATAATCAATTCATCATAACTTGTTTGATATCCTTCATGAAACCTATTGACTGAAGTGATAAAAGTGTCTAATAGCTTATTGATAATATTATATCCCGCCACTTCCTTTTCAATTACTTCTTTTGATTGATAAATTTTTTCAATACTTATTTTAATTATATCAGCAATCTGTGGTTGGAACTTACTTTTTTTTAGTAAGGATACCTCAAAATTACCTTTTAATATATCTTCCTCATTTTCTAAAAATATATGAACCGCTTCATTTATTAATGTATTGATAGAAAGGGCTCTTAAGTAACTGACCCTATCGATTGTATTATTTAAAGAATTATATTTTTCCGTGTTAATAGAATCTCGTACAAGATTGATTAAATATTCCAAGGCATAATCCTCTTGAATTAATCCTAAATTAATACCATCTTCAAAATCAATAATAGTGTAACAGATATCATCAGCTGCTTCTAACAAAAAAGTTAAAGGGTGTCTATTATACCCTCCATTTTTATTTTTTAATCCAAGTTCGTTTGCAATATCAATGAATGTTTCTTTTTCATTTTGAAAAAACCCATATTTTTTATCTGCAACATTGGAAGTTGGTTTAACGGGAAGCGATTCTTTTGGATACTTAACAAAAGTACCAAGTGTTGCATAGCTTAATCTTATCCCACCTTCCCTTCCAGGCCTGGACTGGGTTAAAATTTTAAACCCGTTAGCATTACCTTCAAAATCACAAAGATCTTTGAATTCCTTTTCATTCAAAATTTTCTGAAATTGTTTGCCGTGATCAGATATAAAATATTGACCAATTGATTTTTCACCCGAATGGCCGAAGGGTGGATTACCTATATCATGCGCTAGGGATGCTGAAGCCACGATAGCACCAAAATCATTTGACTGATATCCAAATTCATCTTTTAAATAGGAGTATTTTTTTAAAATCTCTACTCCGACGCTTCTTCCTAAAGACCTTCCCACAACACTAGTTTCTAAACTATGGGTTAATCTAGTGTGTACAAAGTCTCCTTGTGAAAATGGGACAACTTGAGTTTTGTCTTGAAGGCTTCTAAATTCGGATGAGAAGATAATACGATCATAGTCAACTTCAAAACCAAGTCTAGTTTCATCTTGATCTATTCTTTTTCTTTTAAAAGTATCACCAAATCTCTTAAGAGATAATAATTTTTCCCACTCCATAGAAGATTATAATATTCCCAATAATAATAAAAAAGCAATTAATAAAATCATAATTGCAACTAAATTTCTGATAAAATTAAGAGTGATTTTTTTAAGAGATTTGAAACCTATGAATGAGCCTGCAATTGCAGAAACAATCGCTGCTAGGCCTAAGATTAAAAAATTTGAAATTTCAAAATCTTTAATCTTGGAAATGTAAACACTAATTCTTGTTAAATCAACAAAGAAAGAAATAACAACAGTGGTTGCTATAAATACTGATTTTTCCAAATTCATCTTTATCAAAAAAGCACTTCTGAGTGCTCCCTGATTTCCCGTTAAACCTCCAAAAAAACCACTCAATATTCCACCAATTGGCAGTATTGATTTATTAAATTTTAGCTTTTTAAAAAATGGGGTTAAGTCAATAAGTGCAAAAAATATTAGGATTATTGCTATGATAAATTGTAAATAAGAAACATCTGTTTTCTTAACAAATAAATGGTGTGTAAAAAGTGTATCATTGCTTATAAAAAATAAAGCATAAGATCCAGCAAAAGCAAATATAACGGCAGGTATTCCAAATTTGATTAAAACTTCTTTATTGAACTGACTACCTATTATTGAAAGCTTAAAAATATTATTACAAAAATGAACAATTCCAGTAAGTGATATTGCTATTTCCGGGGGGAAAAAAATAAGCATCACTGGCGTGAGAATTGTACCCAATCCAAATCCTGAAAAAAATGTTAATAGTGCCGCTAAAAAAGCAACTATTGAGATAATTAAAACTTCCATGCAAGAATAAAATTAATTTTAAGATACTTCAATATTTTAATATTTGAAAAAACGGAAATAATATCTTGATATTAGCTTAACATTGAATTAATATTAATTATGGATTGTTTTGTAAAATTTGTAAAAAAATTTGTTAATTATGAGGAATTTAATATTTATCTCTTTTTTACTTCCTTTATTTTTGAGTGTCCAAGCCAATAATGGTACGGGAGAAGGAAGCGCGCATTTCAAAGTTTTTTGGAATTATAATTATGATTTTTCTGATTCTGCCCAACAAGTTAGTGCATTTGATCTTGATCGTGTTTATCTAGGATATAAATACAAATTCGATGACAATGTTTCAGCTAAAATTACTTATGATGTAGGAAAAAATGATGCAGGTAGTAATTATACTGCCTTTGTTAAAATTGCACAACTTGATTACAAACTAAGCCCAAAAGTAAAACTTAGTATGGGTATGATTAGCGGGAAACAATTTAACGATCAAGAAAAAGTTTGGGGATATCGATATATTTATAAAACTTTACAAGATGAAAACAAATTTGGGTCAAGTGCAGACTTAGGTGTTAATGTAGAAATAAAATTAAGCGATAAGTTAACTACTAATATTTTTGCTTTAAATGGTGAGGGGTATAAAAATCCACAAGATGCTGATGGTAACCAAAGATTTGGTTTAAATCTTATATATGATATCTCTGAAAAATTAAAAATGAAATTTTACTACGATACTCAAGCCTCAGAGTCAACAGAATCCTTAAATAATATTGGATTATTTGCTGATTATAAATCTGGTGGTTATAGTATCGGAGCGGAATACAATAAAATGGAAAATGGGACAACCTATAAAAACCCTATAGACAATCATAATCTGGACGGAATTTCAATTTATAATAGATATTCTATAAATGATAAATATGAAATTTTTGCTAGATACGATCAAATTAGTTCCAATGTTGTAGATGTTGCTTTAGGCTCTTGGAACTATGACGATGATGGTTCACTAATAATTATCGGAACTCAATATAAAGCTAATGATGGAGTAAAATTTTCTCTTAATGGAAGAAGCTTTAGTCATGAAAACTTAGATACTAATTTATTTGAGGTGTACTTTAATGTTGAATTTAAATTATAATAATTGATAATGGAAAATATATATTTATTAATGGTTGTTGCCTTAGTTGCTCTTGCAGTAGCTGATCTAGTTGTTGGGGTAAGTAATGATGCTGTAAACTTTTTAAATTCAGCACTTGGTTCAAAAGTTCTTTCCTTTAGAACTATAATGATTGTTGCAAGTATTGGGATTTTTATTGGCTGTGTGTTTTCTAGTGGTATGATGGAAGTAGCCAGAAAAGGAATTTTTAACCCTGGTGAGTTTTACTTCAATGAAATTATGATCATATTTATGGCGGTAATGATCACCGACATTTTATTACTAGATTTTTTCAATACAATTGGAATGCCTACATCCACAACAGTTTCCATTGTATTTGAACTTTTAGGTGCATCCGTTGCAATGGCATTAATAAAAATTGGAATGGATAATGGTTCCTTTGTGGATATAGTTAATTATATAAACACCTCTAAAGCAACTCAAATTATTGGAGGAATTCTTTTATCTGTATTTGTTGCATTTTCTGTTGGTGCAATAGTACAATGGATTTCTAGACTTTTATTATCATACGATTTTGATACCAAACCGACTTGGGTTGGCGCCCTATTTGGAGGTGTCGCACTTACTGCACTAACATACTTTATTTTAATGAAGGGTATTAAAGGAACATCTTATGCTAAAGAAAGTTTTGATTTAATTGGAGGGGTTACAATTAAAGATTTCTTGGAGAATAATGTCTTTCAAATTGTAATGTATACATCAGCTTTCATGTCTTTGCTGTCTTTTGCCTTTATTCGGTTTTTTAAGTTTAATATTTATAAAATAATTATTGGTGTTGGTACATTTGGATTAGCCCTAGCGTTTGCTGGAAATGACCTTGTTAACTTTATTGGTGTACCAATAGCAGCTTGGCAGTCTTATGAAGCATGGTTGGCTTCAGGGCTAGCGGCAAATGAATTTGGAATGGGAGTATTAGCGACTAAAGTTCCAACTCCAAATTTTCTATTATTCTGTGCGGGAGTTATAATGGTATTGACATTATGGTTTTCTAAAAAAGCTAAGAGGGTTGTTAAAACCGAATTAGATTTATCAAATCAAGGAAATATTGACGAGAGATTTGAACCAAACTTTATTTCTAGAGGATTAGTTAGATTAGCAACAAATTCTGCAAACTTATTTTCTAAAATAACCCCTGATTCATTGAATAATAAAATTGAAGAAAGATTTAGAGTACCCGAAACCTTCACCCAGGAGATTGCAAAAGAAGATAAGCCTTCATTTGATGTTATTAGAGCTTCTGTTAACTTAATGGTTGCAGGTATTTTGATTTCAATCGCTACTTCATATAAGCTTCCTCTTTCTACAACCTATGTTACTTTTATGGTTGCTATGGGAACATCCCTTTCCGATAGAGCATGGGGAAGTGATAGCGCAGTATATAGAGTTGCTGGTGTTTTAAATGTAATTGCTGGATGGTTTGGAACAGCCTTAATTGCCTTCACGGCTGCAGGAACAATTGCATATTTAATTAACATAAGTGAATTGATGATTGCCGTATTAATTTTCTTTGCAATCTTATTACTAGTTAGAGGCTATGTTGTAAAAAAGAAAGCGACAAACGGAGTAATTGATGATATCTTAGTTGAGGCAGAAAGTAGCTCACTTCAAGGAGTAATTCATGAAAGTGCTAAAAATATTTCTAAAGTTCTTGGGCGATCTAGCAAAATATATAACAACGTTATTAAGGGTCTTTCCAGACATGATTTATCAGAACTTAAGAAAAATAAAAAACAAATTTCAAAACTATCATCTGAGGTTGATAATTTAAAGGATAAATTATTTTACTTTATTAAAAATTTAGATGAATCAAGTTTAGGTGCTAGTAATTTTTATATTAATCTTTTAGGTTATCTACAAGATATTACACAGTCGATTGAGTATATTTCAAAAGTGAGCCATAAGCACATTAATAATAACCATAGTAAATTAACTCTGAATCAAATAAGAGACTTGCTAGATATTCAAAAGGTAGTTTTTGAAGTATTTGAAATAATAAACTCAGCGTTTGCTAATAAATCCTTTGGTGACATTAAATCTATTTTAAAAGATAGGAACAAAACAGTTGGTATTTTGGAGGATAAGATTGAAGCACAAATTTCAAGAACCAGAACATCTGAAGAGAAAAGTCCTAAAAATGCTGCCCTTTACTTCAGTATTCTTCAAGAGTCAAAAGATTTAATGAAAGAGGTTATGAATCTAATCGAAGAATATTATGTTTCATATGACAAATCTGTGAAGCCTGCTAAACCAAAGGATGAATAATTAATATAGTTTTTAAAAATAAAAAAGCCTCAAATTTAAATTGAGGCTTTTTTATTTTGTTGTCTGTTAATTAAGACCCGCACATTAAACAGTCATCCCCTTCACCTTCTTTAGTTTTTGCAACAAGCTCTTTCATCTCTTCGGGGCTCATAGGCTTTACATCTATTTCTGTTGCCTTAGAAAATTTTTGAGCAGTTTTTTTTGCAGTCTCTTTTTTCTTTTCAACTACCTTAGGATCTTCTTTCTTTTCTTGAACGGGTGTTTCTTCTTTTGCTTTATTATCCAAAGTAAACTTAATAGCGTCAACTGCACTCTTAGTTCTTAAATAATACATCCCTGTCTTCAATCCACTTTTCCACGCATAGAAATGCATAGATGTTAATTTTGCCATTGTAGCTCCCTCAACAAACAAGTTTAACGATTGAGATTGATCAATGAAATATCCTCTGTGTTTAGACATATCAATAATATCTTTCATGCTCAACTCCCAAACGGTTCTGTATAGCTCTTTAATATCTTCTGGAATTCCTTCGATATTTTGGATGGATCCATTCGCTCTCATAATTTCTTGCTTTAATCCTTCATTCCATAATCCTAAGGCAACCAAGTCTTCTAAAAGATGTTTATTTACAATTATAAACTCCCCGGAAAGAACTCTTCTTGTATAGATATTTGAAGTGTATGGCTCAAAGCACTCATTGTTTCCTAAAATTTGAGAGGTGCTTGCCGTAGGCATTGGCGCTACAAGTAATGAGTTTCTAACTCCATTTTTCAGAACGTCTTTCCTGAGCTTATCCCAATCCCACAAACCGCTGAGCGTCTTCTCATCAACACCCCAAAGATTATGTTGGAACTTTCCCTCACTAATGGGGGATCCTTCATAGGTTTCGTATGGACCATCATTTTGAGCTTCTTCCATGGAGGCTGTCGCAGCAGCATGATAAATCGTTTCAAAAATATCTTGATTTAACTTCTTTGCTTCATCGCAAGTGAAGGGAAGTCTTAATTTTATAAATGTATCAGCCAACCCCTGTACACCTAAACCAATTGGTCGATGTCTAAAGTTAGAGTTTTGCGCCTCAATAACTGGGTAATAATTTCTGTCAATTACTCGGTTTAAATTTTTTGTTACCCTTTTTGTAATTCTATGTAGTTCTTTGTGATCAAATTTACCATCCTTAACAAACATTGGTAATGCGATAGAGGCTAGGTTGCATACTGCAATTTCGTCTGGTGATGTATATTCCAAGATTTCAGTACATAAATTTGAGGAACGAATAGTGCCCAAGTTTTGCTGGTTCGACTTTGCATTGGCAGCATCTTTATACAGCATGTATGGGTTTCCAGTTTCAATTTGAGCTTCTAAGATTTTTTCCCAAAGCTCCCTTGCTTTTATTGACTTCCTTCCTTTACCCTTTTTTTCATAATCCAAATATAATTTATCAAAGGCTTCACTGTGAACGTCACATAGACCGGGACATTCATTTGGACACATAAGGGTCCACTGACCATCTTGCTCTACCCTTTTCATAAATAAGTCAGGAATCCACATCGCGTAGAATAAATCTCTGGCTCTCATTTCTTCCTTTCCGTGATTTTTCTTTAAATCTAGAAAATCAAAAATATCGGAATGCCATGGCTCTACATAAATGGCAAAACTACCTTTTCTTTTTCCTCCACCTTGATCAACATATCGTGCTGTGTCATTAAAAACTTGAAGCATTGGTACAATTCCATTACTTGTTCCATTTGTTCCCGCAATGTAACTTCCAGTTGATCTAATAGTATGAATAGATAGGCCAATTCCACCAGCAGACTGCGATATTTTTGCGGTTTGTTTTAAAGTATCATATATACCATCAATGCTGTCATCTTTCATAGTTAAAAGAAAACACGAAGACATCTGCGGCTTTGGAGTTCCGGAGTTAAAAAGCGTTGGAGTTGCGTGGGTGAAAAACTTTTTACTCATGAGTTCATAAGTTTCAATAGCTGAATCCAAATCATTCAAGTGTATTCCCAAGGAAACTCTCATTAGCATGTGCTGTGGCCTCTCAGCAATTTCTCCATCAAGTTTTAATAAATATGATCTTTCCAGGGTCTTAAAACCAAAATAATCGTAACCAAAGTCACGATTATAAATTATTGTTGAATCAAGTAAGTCACGATTATCATTGATTACTTTGTATACTTCGTCAGAAAGAAGCGGTGCTTTTTTTGCAGTCCTTGGATTTACATAGTTATATAAATCATCCATTACCTCACTAAAAGATTTCTTGGTGTTTTTGTGAAGGTTAGAAACAGAAATTCTTGCAGCTAGTTTTGCATAGTCTGGGTGAGTTGTTGTTAGCGTTGCTGCAATTTCAGCAGCTAAGTTGTCTAACTCACTTGTTGTAACTCCATCGTATAAACCTTCGATAACACGCATTGCAACTTTGACGGGATCAACCAATTCATTTAGTCCGTAGCACAATTTCCTAACTCGTGCTGTTATTTTATCGAACATGATTGGTTCTTTCCTGCCGTCTCTTTTCTTTACAAACATTCGTTCAAAAGTTTATACCCAAAAAAGGATATGATTAGTTACTAAAAATTTACTATGAATAGTTTAGACAAACAGATTAAAAATCAGCATCAAAACTAAATTTGTCTTTCTCCTCTTCTTTATTCATTACCCCTGCTTTTTGGTACTCAGAAACTCTTTTCTCAAAAAAGTTAGTTTTTCCTTGGAGTGAAATCATATCCATAAAATCAAATGGATTAGAAGAATTGAATTCCTTCTCACAACCTAATTCAACAAGCAGCCTGTCTGTTACAAACTCTAAATATTGAGTCATTAGCTTTGCATTCATACCTATTAAACTAACGGGAAGTGATTCGGTGATAAACATTCTTTCAATGTCAAGTGCATCTACAATAATTTCTTTAATTCTTGCAGGTGGAACTTTATTGATCAAATGTTTATTATGTAAGTGAACAGCAAAATCACAATGAACCCCTTCATCTCTAGAGATAAGTTCATTCGAAAAAGTGAGTCCTGGCATAAGACCTCTTTTCTTCAACCAAAAAATAGAGCAAAATGCACCGGAAAAAAATATACCCTCCACTGCTGCAAACGCAATTAGACGCTCTGCAAAGCTAGGTGAGTCAATCCATTTAAGTGCCCAGTCGGCTTTTTCTTTTATGGCTGGAAAATTTTCAATCGCATTGAAAAGCTGGTCTTTTTCAGCTTCATCTTTAACATACGTATCAATTAATAAAGAATATGTTTCACTATGAATATTCTCCATCATTATTTGAAAACCGTAGAAAAATTTTGCTTCACTATATTGAACCTCATTAACAAAATTTTCAGCTAAGTTTTCATTTACAATTCCATCGCTTGCTGCGAAGAAAGCTAAAATGTGTTTGACAAAATACTTTTCATCGTCTGTCAACTTGTTGTTCCAGTCGGCAAGATCCTGATGCAAATCAATCTCTTCAGCAGTCCAAAAACTAGCCTCTGATTTTTTATACCACTCCCATATGTCATGATGTTGGATTGGAAAAATTACAAATCTGTTTTTGTTTTCTGCTAATAATGGCTCGCTGTTTGTTGACATTTTTACTTGAATTAAAAAATTTATTTATAGATTCGAACTAACAAATATTGAAAATAGTTCTCGAAAATGAAAGGCTATTTTATTAACAATGTTAACAAGTTTTTAACAAAAAGGGAAATCAATAAAATTCTAAAAAAATGAAATATTTAATCTACTCTATATCTGTTATTGCGCTTGGTTTAATAGTGTATAACCTATTTGAGTTTGATTTTAAAAATTTTTTTTCTGAGGAAAACTACATTTCGATGGTAATGATTCTTGCCGGAATTTGCTGTTTAATTATAATGAGAATAATGATTATTAACGAAAAAATAAAAAAACTTTAATCACTTAGATTTTGATGTGATCTACAATTACCCCTGCCTTTTTTAAAAATTCAATTCCAGACGTGTCTTTGTATTGAACGGCGTAAACAAGCCTCTTAATTTTTGCTTGATATATTAGCTTACTGCATTGCTTGCAGGGAGATAAAGTTATATATAATGTAGCGCCATCACAAGATTGAGTAGAGGAAGCGACTTTTGTTATGGCGTTAGCCTCAGCATGCAAGACATACCATTTTGTATAGCCGTCATCATCCTCACAGAAATTTTCAAATCCTGAGGGTGTGCCATTATATCCATCAGAAATTATTCTATTGTTTTTGACAATAAGGGCTCCAACTTTCCTTCTCTCACAATAAGAAAGATTTCCCCACTCTTGTGCCATTTTTAAATAGGCTAAATCATATTTTTTTTGCTTATGATCAGGCATGTAATAAAAGTAAAAATTAATTTTTATTTAATTGTTTAAATGAGGACAAACCGCAATTTAAAAAATTAATATACTCCGTTTTATCAGGCGTGTAGCCAACAGGGGAATTCAAAATGCCGTAGGAATTTGGATCCATTATTAAATAATATGGTTGAGAATTTACATTGAAATATCTTGCTTGAAAATAAGCCCACTTATGACCATAATTATTAAGCTTACGGACTCCCTTACCAGAAATTCTATTCACATTAATTCTTTCAATATCAGGCAAGCTTTTTTTATCATCCACATACAAAGAAATTAAAACAAAGTCATCTCTAATAAGTTTGTCTACATCTTTCAAAGGCCAAACATGCTCCTCCATCTTTCTGCAATTTACACAGGCATATCCAGTGAAATCGAGAAGGATAGGTTTGTTAACCGATTTCGCGTAATCCATTCCAGATTTTAAATCCTTAAAGCAGTTTAAGTTATTTGGACAGTCTGAAGGAAAGAAATAACTATAGCTTAATGGAGGTGCTAACCCACTTAGTAAAGACAACGCTCTGTAGGATTTTTTTTCTGAGCTATATATTAGCCCGGATGCAAGATAAAAGGAAAAGACAATTGCAAGAATTGCACTGATCAATCTTACATTGGAAATTTTATTTATGGGGCTATCTTTTGGAAATTTAATTTTACCCAGTAAATAAATTCCAAGTGTAAAGAATATTAAGAACCATAGTGCTAAAAAGAGTTCAATTTTTAAAATCCCCCAATGCGCAACAAGATCTGCGTTTGATAAGAACTTCAAAGCTAATGCAAGCTCTACAAACCCTAATGTAACTTTTAGTGTATTCAGCCAACCGCCTGAGCTTGGGAGTTTTTCAAGAAACTTTGGAAACATTGCAAACAAAGCAAAAGGAAGTCCAAGTGCCAAACCAAATCCACCCATTCCAACAGTTAATTGCCATGCTCCAGAATCGGCAGTAAGCGAGCCGGCTAACAAGGATCCTAAAATTGGCCCTGTACAAGAAAATGAAACAATAGCAAGAGTCAACGCCATGAAAAATATTCCTATAACACCTCCTACTGATTCTTTGCTAGTGGAGGATGCGGCCCATGAAGAAGGCAAGGTTAAATCAAAGAATCCAAAAAATGAAAAAGCAAATATTAAGAATATAAAAAAGAAAAATACATTCAGCGTAATATTTGTAGAAATATCATTTAAAATATCAGGATTAACCGAATCTAAAAGATGAAAGGGAACACTTAATAAGATATAGACAAGGAAAATAAATAGTCCATATATTATCGCATTTCGTGTACCATTATTATTCTCTTTTTTTGTAAAAAAACTAACTGTTAATGGTATCATTGGAAACACACATGGAGTTAATAAGGCAAGCAAGCCGCCAATAAGGCCTAGGAAAAAAATATTTATCAGTGAGCTATTACTCTCAACGGTATTTACAGAGTTCGTATTGCATGGGTCAAAAGATTCGTTTATTCGATCAGGGCTAAATCCATAAAGATCTAACAGGTTCAACTCTGAATCTTCTATCGCTTGATCATTGTTCGATTCTTCTTTGTTGGAACCAAAATTGAAACTAAAGTCAACATCCGTTGGAGGTAAACACTTAGTATCATCACAGGTCATGTAAGTTAAAAAGCCACTTACATGTGCATCTTTACTTTTAATTTCTATCGATTGCTTAAAAGTTGCTTTTTTGACAAACTTGGTAACTTTCATCAAAAATATAGGGTCTTGTGATGAGCTTTTATTCTCGTGATTTTCAATAATTCCGCCGATTAAGCTGATTTCATTAGAATCCATTTTATTAAACTCGAATGAAACTGGGATTGGACATATTTCCACATCACAATCTACTTCCCCATTTAATAAGTCATTTGAATATATGGCCCATCCCGGATCAATGTCGGCAGTGAAGACAAGCTCATACAAAGATTCAGAAATTTGCTGCTTGGAAAAATTCCATTTCACTGGCTCATAAATCTGTGAAACACCCACAATAGGGAGTAAGAAAATCAAAAGAAATTTATGTAAATTTTTTATCATTAATTAATGATTTGGGGATGCTAATATAATAAATGTTTTTGCCCTTTTTTATTCCACCCTGCTTGAGATTTATAATCAACGAAAAATATTTTTAAATCTGCTTGAGATTTATAATCCACAAAGAATACTTTTACATCAGCCTCAGACTTATTATTAGTAAAAAACCAAAGACCACTATTTCCTTTGGCCTGTGATTTATAATCAACCTTGTAGACTAATAAATCAGCCTGAGATTTGTAATCTACCACAAATATATTTACATCCGATTGAGATTTATAATCAGATGAATATATTTTTTGTGAGCTTACAGTAAATATTCCAAGTAAAAAAAACAGTATAAACATCCTCATAATGGAAACTAATCAATCATCAAGCCAATCAATTACAAAGGAATTATTACTTTCTTGATTCTTGAATTTTTTTAAGATACTTAATTTGTTTTTGTTGTTCTTTAATTGCATTAATCAATACTGGAATCATTCCTTGGTAATTTACCGACAGTGTTCCTTCTTCATCTCCAGACTGCTTTACTAACTCAGGAAATGCTTTTTGTACTTCCTGTGCTAAAAGTCCAATCTTTTCAATAGCCTCATTTGACTTCATAGTATAAGCCTTTCCATCTATTAATAAAAGTTTGGATAAAGTAGATCCTAATGAAACAATATTAGACTTTAATCTAGCATCTGAGTTCACCGTCAAATCTCCAGCTAATGTTGCTGAACCATCATAGTTCACAATAAATGCATTAGATGGATTATCCCCCGCTCTACCATTTGAAGAATTAATATCTCCGTTTCCAACGACAAACGCAACACCTGGGTTCGAGCCTGTGTACTGTCCATCAACATAATAGTATCCATTGTAATTATCAGGGTCTACCAATGTGTCGCCAAGGCCAATAATATTGTTAACTCCAACTGCTAACATTCCAAAATTATCAGCAGTAGTTGCGAGACCCAAAGATGCTGATGCCTGATTGACAGCTGACGTAAATCTATTTGCAGCAAAAGAACTTCGACCCTGTGCAAAATTTCCGTGGCCCATTGCTGTTGCACTTCCAGCTACGCCAATACCTGAGTTTATATCCCCTGCAACATTTTGATATCCCGTAGTAAAGTTTGTTGTACCCCAAGCAACCGTTTCTTGCCCTAAAGCGACAGAGCCTGCTCCTGCAGCATGTGCTTTAAAACCTATAGCAACAGTACTAGCTCCTTGTGCCCAGTTTTCTTTTCCCAAAGCAATGGAGGAATCCCCCGTTGCATAGTTATAATTTCCTAGTGCTACTGAAGCTTGACCGCTTGCAGTATTTCTAAATCCAGTTGCAGTAGAAATATTTCCAATAGCTCTAGATGCCCATCCAGCAGAAAACTGTCCTACATTACCACCATCTATACCACCAGCAGCTCCCACTTGTGGGCCTGAAAGGGTAGCAAAACCAAGAGCAGTAGCACCAAGGCCTGAAGCTCTATTGTAAGCATTGGCAGTAAAAGACATGTAGCCTATTGCTCCATGACCTTCACTTATGACAGACCAGTTTCCGTCTCCCTCATTATATAGTGGATGTCCTGATTCTTGGAAACCACCAAAGTCTTGTGCAGCAGATTGTGGGTTTCTGTCCGAAACCGTTAAATCAGCAGCAAATTGACCAATGTTTCCAAAATTATCGTTAGAGTTACCATTACCACCTCTGGTAAAATTGCCACCATGAGGGCTTCCTTCTCCACGTCGATACAATTGTTGGTACCATGTGTTTCCTTCACCATTCTCCGTGAAAACTACCCCAGAAGGCTTGTTCTCGTCAGTCAATATACCTGTAGGATTATTACAATTTCCTGTGATACAAAGATCGCTAAACGAAACAAGCTCAATTCCAGAACCATTAGTAATATTA
>CABZIT010000024.1 GCA_902525795.1 uncultured Bacteroidota bacterium | reverse complement strand
ATTATATATTGGAGAAACAAATTCTGGAGATGGCGTTATCGCTATCGGCCATGCTTCGCCCGGCAGTGATGAAATTGATGCAATTGCTGAAAGTAATATTCCAAGCACAATTATTAGATCTGCTAATACATTTGATGTTGCTCCTCTTGAATTAAATTTAGGGGATATTAATGACTCACATATCGGTATTTATACTAGTGCAATTAACTCACAATTTGCAAGTGGTTTAGAAGGACTGCCTTATGTTGAGCCTACTGAGCAATATGATACACAAAGAGATTTAGAAAGCTGCGTAGATTCAGGGTCCCTCAAGTTAGAAACCAGTGCCTTTTCCAATTTTAATGATAGAATTTTACCCACAGAGGGTAGTGGTTCTATTGTAGGGATTATAACCAGAGATTATTTTGGAGATAATAGGGTTATGGTATTAAATTCTGCTGATGATGTAAGTTTCGATGTGCCAAGATGTGATCCATTATTCTCTGATGACTTTTCATCAAACACATTAAATAATTGGTATGTAAAAAGTGTTGTTGGTCCACAAGAATGGGAAATTACACCCTATGGGAATCCAGCGCCAAGTGCAAAGATGTCTGGATTTAGTGGCGGTAGTGTTGAAAATGAAGATTGGTTAATAAGTAACTCTGTAAATCTTGAAGGCCTTTCATCTGCTACTCTAACTTTTCAGTCTGTTGTACGTTATTCAGGTCCTGAGCTTACCGTATACATTGGAACAGATTATAATGAGGGAAATCCAAATGATGATGGTAATTGGGATCTTATTTCTGCTACACTTGATACTGATGATACTAGTTGGTCTTCTTGGACAGATTCAGGAAATATTGATTTATCATCTTATGTTGGTCAAACTATATACATTGCCTTTAAATATGTTTCAGACAGCTCATCTGCTACATATGAAATTGATAATGTTTTAGTAACTGGAGAGTAAAACATTTATGAGCCATAAAATAGAGTCCAGCTATCTTGGTGAGCTTAGAGTTTCATCAACCCATTTAGCATCTGATACAGAAATTATTACCGATGCCCCAGTTGATAATAATGGTAAGGGAGAATCTTTTTCCCCAACGGATTTAGTTGCCACAGCATTAGGTACATGCATGATAACAGTAATGGGAATTTATGCTGATAAAAATGGGATTTTGATGCCGAATGTTTACTCAAGGACGAATAAAGTTATGTCTTCTCGTCCCAGAAAAATTTCTAAGTTGAAGATTGAAATTATCTTTAACGAGAACCAACTTTCTAATGAGCAAAAACAAAGCTTGAAAGAAGTAGCATTAAATTGCCCTGTAGCCAAGAGTTTACATCCTGATATACAACAAGAAATAGAATTTATTTTTTAGTTATTCAATTATAAATTCAGATCTCCTATTTTGAGAATGTTGCTCTTCATTACAGCCTTTTGAACAATCAAATAACGACACTTCTTCTCCCATACCAATTGCTCTAAGTCTATCCTCATTAATTCCTTTGGATATAACATATTGAACGGTTGATTTTGCTCTTCTTTCGGAAAGTCCTTTATTGTAAGATGAAGTTCCCCTAGAATCTGTATGGGATTCAACTGTTATTTTCATCTCAGGATACATATTCATTACAGCTACAAGTTTGTCAAGTTCAAATGCAGCTTTACTTGTAATATTAAACTTATCAAAATCAAAATAAATATTGTTTAGTTCAACTTTTGTATCTACTATTAATTCTTCAATTGGATCAAGCATAATAGTTAGCATTGGAGGATCATTTTCAGTTAATTTAACTGAAACAGACTTAGTTTCATAACCTTCTTTACTTGCAACTAAATTAAACTCATCACCACACTCTAAAATATATGCTACTAATCCGTCAACATTCGATTCTTTAGTATTTTCAATAACTCCAGTACCATCGCTTATAGAGGTTAAAGCTGTTTCAATAGGATTGTTTGTTTTGGAGTCAACAACAGTAGATTCCAATAAAATATCACAAATTGGTTTTATTTTTTTCAAGGCATAGATATCGTCTTTACCAACCCCGCCCGGTCTGTTTGAAGAAACAAACCCATTTACATTTTCTTCATCAATTATGAATGCAAAGTCATCAGCACCGCTGTTAACTGGAATTCCAACATTTCTAACATTAGACCATTTACCATCAATATATCTTGAATAAAATACATCTAATCCTCCAATGCCAAGGTGTCCATCAGATGAGAAGTAAAGAACGTTATCATTACTTAGAAATGGAAAACCTTCTTGTCCTTCTGAATTAATATTTTGACCTAAGTTTTCCACATCAGATAATGTTCCGTCGTCATTGATACTTGCTTTGTAGATATCATACATCCCAAAACCTCCAGCTCTATTGGATGAAAAATATAAATGCTTTCCATCAGGGCTAACCATTGGATTTTTATTTGAATAGCTTGGATCGTTTATATCTAATGACTCAATTATATTAAACTTATCTTTTAGTTTGGTTGCTTTGTAAATATAGGATTGTCCATATTTATTTTTATTTTCTTCACTTTTTTCAAACTCTTTTTCGTAAAAACTCTCACGAGTAAAATAAATTGTATTACCATCGGAAGAAAAAGATAAAATACCCTCATGAAATTTACTATTTAATTCTTCCAATAAATTTGGCTCAAGGAAAGATCCTTTTTCATTAATAGTAGATGAGTATATGTCAAGAAAAGGTTCATCATTCCATCCATAGGATTTCCTTTCTGTATTCCTTGATGAGGTGAAATATATTTTTTTGTCTTTTAGGATAGAGCCAAAATCTGAATATTCACTATTGATATCAATATTTTGAATATTAAATTTTTTTCCTCTTCCAATAATTTTATCAATGTAGTTAGGAGTATTTTTAAATGCAATTGCCCTTGAATCATAAGGTCGCATTTCAGAAAAAGAGGACATCCATTTATTAGATTCTTTATATTTGCCATTCGCTTTTAGCATTTGTGAATATCTATAAATCACTTCTGGATCTTTATTTTTTATAATTTTAGCATACCACTTTTCAGCTTCTTTAGAGTCATATATATTATAATAGGAATCGGATAATCTTTTTATTATATAATCAGTTTCATTTCCATCCTCGATAAGCTCTAAATATTTTTCTGCAGATTTTACAAACTCAAAACGATCAAATAATTTATCTGCTCTTTTTGTTGAACTATCTTGTGCATTAACATAGCTAAAGCCGATTAATGCAAGTACTGTTATTATTAAGTTTTTTTTCATATTAATTATTTATTCCATTAAAAATATCTAGGAGATCTTGAAACTTTAGCTCTTAGATTAATATCAAAATTTATAAAAATCTCGTGTGATGCTTTTGTAATAAAATTAAGCTCTGACTGTATACTATCATACGCATAACCAATTCTAACAAAGTCAGAAATTAAAAAATTTATCATTGCTGTAACCGAATCATCTGTTCTATAACCAATTCCTAATTCTACTAAATCATACATAAATAAATTAGCATTAAGATCAAAACTTACTGGAGTGTCTAAAGCATATTTCACAAAAGCATGAGGTTTTAATTTAAAATCATTATTTATGTCAAAAACATATCCGGCGGCTGCAAACATATGCCTAGTTTCTGATCCAATATTATATTCATTATTGTCTAAATGTATAGATTCTAAAATATTTGGAACAGAGAATGAGGCGTAATATTTATTGGGCTTATAAAAGTAAATCCCTGCTCCTAAATTGGGAGTATTTTCATTAATATCATTCGCAAAGAATGGGTCATTGGGATCAATGAGGTCCAAACCAATAAGACCGATATCATGAAAAGTTGCTCCAGCTTTCAAACCAAATGCAAGTCTGTTACTATTAGCTAATTTTAGAGTATATGAAAAATCAACATATAGATTAGTTTCACTGACCGGCCCAATTTCATCAGAAATTGCGGAAACTCCTAAACCAATATTTTTACCTACAGGCAAATGTACATTCATGGTTGCAGTTTTTGGCGCTCCCTCAATTCCTTCCCACTGATCTCTATATAAAACACCAATGCTGGTAGCATCAGAAGATCCTGCATATGCTGGGTTGATGATATTCATATTATACATGTATTGTGTATATTGAGGGTCCTGCTGACCAAAACTTTGTTTTGAAAACAAACAAATAAGTAAAATAAAAATGATTTTTTTCATAGTTTTTAATTAATAATTAACGTAAATCCAGCTTGTTAATGGTTCTTTATCTGAATTAAAATATATTATATAAAAGTAGGTTCCAACAGGAACTGTATTACCTTCATTATCAAAACCGCACCACTGATCTACGTATTCATTTAACTCATAAATTTTAGTACCGTATCTGTTAAATACTTCAACCTTATCGATGTCTTCCTCTGCCTCTAAATGATCAAGAATCATACAATCATTTAGTCCATCGTCATTTGGGGATAGTCCTTGTGGTAAGTCAACACAATAGCTATTCTCATAAAAATCAACAGTAATTGTTGTAGTATTCCAACAGTATGTAACATCATCAAACACGGTTACAGTAAATTCACCAAATTCTTCAGCGCTATCATTTAAGAAGTAGGTATTCTCAGGCCCAGTTTGTATATCTACTCCATCTAAAGTCCAAATGTATGTGAGTGAATTAAGTAAATCGCTATTAAGTACATCAACCTCTAGTGTAAATCCTTCATTAGCACATTTGATAATGTCATTGGTAATGGGAACGATATTAGGAACTTCAAAAAATTCTACTAATATATCATCAGAGTAGGTACAATTTGTATTGTCAACTGTAATTGTAGCGCTATAAAATGCTGTTTGGTTCACAACAAGTGTATCCTGATTTTCTCCCTCAATTAATGTTCCATCCATAAACCATTCAATGGTGGAATTATTTGGAAGAGGACTAGCATCTAAAGTGATTTCTTGACCAGCACATAAGGCATTTCCAGAGGAAACTAAAATATCCTCACCAAGGTCTAATTGACCTAAATTGAAGCTGCCTCCATCAATAAATACTGCAGAATCAAAAGCTGAGTCTAAAGCATCAGCTATTACAAGTTTGATTGTGTATAATTCATTAGGTGTAACATCAGCTTGCGCTGTTAATATCTCTGTATGACCGATAAAATTAGTAGGACTTATCAGTGGTGGTAATCCACCTGGTCCATAGAAATTACCAAACCATTCTTCGTTCACAGAATCACATGCATCATTGTATTGGTTATCACGAACAGTGAAAACAGAAACAGGATCATTAGTTCCTGGAACAATTGCTAGATTCGTTGTATTTCCAGATGAATCAGTCAGTAAAAAGGCAAAGGCATCAGAGTATCCACATTGAAATATTCCATATTCTTCAGCTGCAAAAATATAATCAAAGCTAATACTTGTAGAAAGTGGAACAAAGTTAAACTCTACAACAGATGCGTTATTACTATCACCAGGATTTAAAGCATCGATATAATTCTCTAAATCTGCATCTCCTGGCCAATCAAATCCACCATCACTAATCGTTCCGCTTTCTGGCCCCACCGCATTTACTATATCTCCAGAGGTCATAATTAATCCATTTTCAAATGGCCAAGAGGATCCATTGGATTCAAAATATCCAATACCATTTGTACTTCCAAAATCAGTGCCAGTTGAGTAAGTCACGTTAAATGCTTGATCACATTCTGAATCAATAAGTATTTCTGTTACAATTTCATCTACTGTGTAAATGGTTGCGTCCGTTAATATTGGAGGAGGAACTGTAAATACACAAATATCAAAAGTTGAATTAGTAAGTTCTGCAGATCCGAATGAGTATACTCTAATCAGGTAATTATTCCCAACTGTCAACCCATTCACAGTACTGTTGTTATCATCACTACAATATAGTTCAGTTAAGTTATTACAATCATCTCCTTCATAGAGCACATGATACAAGTCTTGCGTATCACCAATTACATTATAGAGACTGATAGCATGATTTTCGGAAACTGCAGTAAATTCAAACCAAACATCATCATCATAACTTCCAGCGCAAGTAGTTAATTCGGGAGATGGTGTTGCAGCAACTAAAGTCCCTGACCCAAATGAATTACAAGCATCTCCATCATTTGCATCAATTGTAATCGCTCCATCACAATTATCATTTTCGGGTGGGCATGCAAACAGTTGAATAGGGCTACTGTTGATTACGCAGTTTACGTCTTCATCGTTAGACACGGTAATAATTATTTCTGTTTGGAAGGGATACGGTCCCATTTGTGTTACACCTGTTTGTGTTACATGGATTCCAGCAGATCCCTGATTATCAGAGATACTTACCGAACTTGCGGAGCCAAGGTCTGTTATATTTACATCAATCAAGAATTGCTCTCCGTTTGCACAGTCATCGATAACTGAATATTCTGCAGATGGGTTAACGCAGGTTGCACAAGCAACCGTGTAGTTTATTCCATCTATTAAGGATGCACTTCCGCTTTCGCAACTTATGGATCCATCACTTGCAACAGAAAAGAAAATAGTATCTCCTGTGGATTGGAAAGTAAGTCCTGTAATATCTCCTCCGTTTCCATATCCGTTATATAATTCTGTTATTCCATCAGAGTCTAGAATAATAAGTTCATCCCAGTTATTTTCTACCGATCCAGAGTCAATAGTTAGATTTAGGGGTGATCCGTCAGAGCTAACATACTCAAACTGAGTAGTATCATTATTAGGATAACAATAAGAGCTAGATACAGGGCCAGCACTACAGTCTACTAATGTAATGGCACAATAGTCTTGCGTGATAGATCCACTGCTCACAGAACAGTTTGCATCATCATCATTGGATACCGTTAGTTGGACATCTGTATTATTTGGGAACGGACCGAACTGTACCGTTCCAGCGTTACTCACAGATTGGTTGTTTCCTTGATTGTCAGAAATAGTTAAACTGGTAGCAGATCCTAAATCTAATACATCGGCATCTACAAAAAACTGAGGGCCATTCAAACAATCAGAAACCATTTCAAAGTTAACTTGCGGATTAATACAGGTGGCACAAGCAGCTGTAAAAGTGATGGGAACAAATCCATTTTCACTGCAACTAATACTAATATCCTCATCTACAAGTACTGTTAATGAATCTCCAAGAGACTGAAAAGTTAGTCCACTAACATCACCACCATTTCCATAACCATTGTATAGTTCAGAGCCATCAGAATCTAATACAATAAACTCATCCCAAAAAGATTCTACTTGTCCTTCATCAATTGAGAGATTCAAAGCACTGCCATCATTACTTGTAATAACAAATGAGTTATCATCACCAGTCATGTAACAAAAAGTAGTAGATACAGGACCAGCAGTACAATCAACAGTAATATTTTCTTGGGCAAACAAAAAGCTAGTAGAAATAGAAAATAAAAAAAGAAAAAATAATTTTTTCATAGTATCAATATTATATAAAATTCAGTCTTAATAAATCTAATCTTAATTTTAATAAATTACAAATCACGCATAATCTTTAATAATTAATATATACCCATCCAGTTTTTTCCATATCATCATCATATACCATATGGAAAAAATAAGTTCCAACTGGAAGCTTACCTCCCTCGTTGGATTCTCCTTGCCAAGAATCATTATAATTCACAGTACTGTAAACTAATTTACCATATCGGTTATATATTTTTAAACTCTTTACATTGTAACCTCTTAATTCAAATGAATCGTTAAACCCATCGTTATTTGGTGAAATACCTTGAGGAATTTGACATATTACTAAATCAAAATTTGTAATTGCATAACATTCATAGGCATCTGTATTTTCAACTCTTACATATATTGTTTGCGGGTTGGAAACATTTTCATAAAGTTCCTCCAATGGATTATTTCCGCTCAATGCATCCTCTTCAGAAATATGGTAAGTAACTTCAAAGTTTTCAATATTTTGATTTTCTAGTATTATTTCATTTTGACTTGAGAGATCAAAAATTTCTGAGGTACCAATATTTAACGGATTACAAATCACATATTCAATTGGTGAAACTGGAGCTGGAATAGCACCTATAACCTCAATATTAAAACTTGATATGGAATAACAACCTGAATTAGATCCAATAGCATCATTATGCTCAACTCTTGCAAAAATTTCTTGAGGGTTATTACTATTTGTGTAATTAGTATCTAAAGAATTAACCCCTTGCTGCGCATCAGATTCAGATTCGTGATAGCTAATTGTAAATTGCGCTGGATCTTGCGTTCCCAAAATAGCATCATTTTGTATGGATAAATCAAAATCTTCAATTCCATCATCAGAACTATCATCGCATGTAATAATGTTATCAGCTGTAAAAGCTTCTGATTGTGTATATAGGTTTACTTGAACAGAATCATCAGCAAAAGACCCGCATTGTTCGTCATATACTATTACAGAGTATTCTGCAGTAGAAGTTACAATTAAATTGGATCCAGATTCTTCAGGAATTATCACACCATCTTGATACCATTCAAAGTAGTCACCCAGTGGTGCTTCAGCAATAATTTCATATTCAGGAAACCCACAAAAAGTCTGATCACTTCCTAATTCAACTGAAATTTCTGCAACTGTGGAGCCAGCTCCGGCTTGCCCTGAATTTGTTTGTTCAATTTGAATCGTTCCCTGCTGATTAGAGTAGTTAGTTACAAGTAAAACATAAACTTCCCCAGATTGAGCATTTTCAATAGTTAAATTTTCAATACTTGCTGCATCATAGCTACAATCTACTATATTCCCATAGGGGTAAAAATTAGGATTGGTTGTATTGTTGGGACAATCAAAACCTGGCTCTGGGCATCCCTGATCTAATACCCCCTCGGCACAAAAATCGTCACCTTGACTAAATGGTCCCCATAAAACAAAATCAACATCCAAGAAATTTCCATTTGGATTTCCATTGTCATCAAAAGATGTGTTCTGTGTAATTTGGATATTAATATCTCCAGAGTCTCCAATTTGAATTGTATTCCATGAAGGATTTGGTGTTGAGTATAAACAACCAATCGAACCAAGGCTAGGATATCCAAAAATATTTGCTCCATACAAAGCACCTCCCTCTCCGCAGAAGTTAGTCGCATTATCACAAGTAGTATTTTCGGGCAAATTACTTATACAAAGATTGAAATCTACATTTTGTGGATCATCACCAACAGAAAAAATTCTGATGTGATAAGTAGTTCCAATGGTCAAATCCTCAGCAATGCTACTTGTGTTATTCACACAATATAGTTCTTCTAATGTTGAACAAACATCATTTCCACTTCCAGCATATAGCCCATGGCCAAGATTTGTTGTGCTTCCAACAATGTCTGTTATTGAAATTAATTGTGCATTACTTGTTGCAGAAAAAGTGAACCAAACATCATCATCCATGTCCGAAATACAATCACTCTCATTTCCAGAGGGAGAGGCACTAGTAATTGTCCCACTAGTTACAATATTACATGTTAGGTCAGCGTTAACAGCTGCTTCAATCGCTCCATCACAATTATCATTTTCGGGTGGGCATGCAAACAGTTGAATAGGGCTACTGTTGATTACGCAGTTTACGTCTTCATCGTTAGACACGGTAATAATTATTTCTGTTTGGAAGGGATACGGTCCCATTTGTGTTACACCTGTTTGTGTTACATGGATTCCAGCAGATCCCTGATTATCAGAGATACTTACCGAACTTGCGGAGCCAAGGTCTGTTATATTTACATCAATCAAGAATTGCTCTCCGTTTGCACAGTCATCGATAACTGAATATTCTGCAGATGGGTTAACGCAGGTTGCACAAGCAACCGTGTAGTTTATTCCATCTATTAAGGATGCACTTCCGCTTTCGCAACTTATGGATCCATCACTTGCAACAGAAAAGAAAATAGTATCTCCTGTGGATTGGAAAGTAAGTCCTGTAATATCTCCTCCGTTTCCATATCCGTTATATAATTCTGTTATTCCATCAGAGTCTAGAATAATAAGTTCATCCCAGTTATTTTCTACCGATCCAGAGTCAATAGTTAGATTTAGGGGTGATCCGTCAGAGCTAACATACTCAAACTGAGTAGTATCATTATTAGGATAACAATAAGAGCTAGATACAGGGCCAGCACTACAGTCTACTAATGTAATGGCACAATAGTCTTGCGTGATAGATCCACTGCTCACAGAACAGTTTGCATCATCATCATTGGATACCGTTAGTTGGACATCTGTATTATTTGGGAACGGACCGAACTGTACCGTTCCAGCGTTACTCACAGATTGGTTGTTTCCTTGATTGTCAGAAATAGTTAAACTGGTAGCAGATCCTAAATCTAATACATCGGCATCTACAAAAAACTGAGGGCCATTCAAACAATCAGAAACCATTTCAAAGTTAACTTGCGGATTAATACAGGTGGCACAAGCAGCTGTAAAAGTGATGGGAACAAATCCATTTTCACTGCAACTAATACTAATATCCTCATCTACAAGTACTGTTAATGAATCTCCAAGAGACTGAAAAGTTAGTCCACTAACATCACCACCATTTCCATAACCATTGTATAGTTCAGAGCCATCAGAATCTAATACAATAAACTCATCCCAAAAAGATTCTACTTGTCCTTCATCAATTGAGAGATTCAAAGCACTGCCATCATTACTTGTAATAACAAATGAGTTATCATCACCAGTCATGTAACAAAAAGTAGTAGATACAGGACCAGCAGTACAATCAACAGTAATATTTTCTTGGGCAAACAAAAAGCTAGTTGAAATGGAAAATAAAAAAAGAAAAATGGACCTCAAAATGTAACAGGTTAGATAGTTAGACTTTAAATATACAAATGCATTATTAAAATCCTATAAATTTTGTTTATAAAAATCAAAATTTAAGGTATCTGCAATTTTTTGCTTAAAAATTAAATATTTAATATAATTTCTGACATATTAAGACTAAGATTTGAATTAAATTTGCTCAAAGATTTTTTATTGGAAAAAACAATTTTAATTGGTGTCATAACAAATGAACAGCGTGAAGAAAAAGCTAAGGAATACTTAAGTGAATTAGCTTTTTTAACAACTACTGCAGGAGGTCAAGTACATAAAACTTTTACACAAAAACTTAAAATGCCAAACCCAAAGACATTTATTGGGGAAGGAAAAGTAAATGAAGTAAAGGATTATATAATTAAAAATAAAATTCAAACAGTAATTTTTGATGATGAATTAACTCCTACTCAGGAAAGAAATATTAGTAAAATTTTCAATTGCAAAATATTGGATAGAACAAATTTGATTCTAGATATTTTTGCGCAAAGAGCAAAAACAAGTTATGCTAAAACACAGGTTGAATTAGCACAATGTCAATATTTATTACCAAGACTCAAAGGAATGTGGACACACTTAGAGAGACAGAAGGGTGGTATAGGAATGAGAGGACCTGGAGAGACAGAAATTGAAACAGATAGAAGAATTGTTAGAGATAAAATTTCCTTATTAAAAAAGAAAATAAATTCGATTGACAAGCAAATGAAAGTTCAGCGAGGAAATAGGGGAAAGCTTGTAAGGGTTGCAATTGTTGGATATACCAATGTTGGCAAATCAACATTAATGAATTTACTGTGTAAAACTAAGGTCTTTGCAGAAGATAAATTATTTGCAACTTTAGACACAACTGTTAGAAAACTAGTGATTGGAAACCTTCCGTTTTTGATAAGCGACACAGTTGGATTTATTAGAAAATTACCTACACAATTAGTTGAATCTTTTAAAAGTACCTTGGATGAAGTTCGTGAATCTGATTTATTACTTCACGTAATTGATATCACGCATAAAAATTTTGAAGAACATATGCTTTCTGTTGAAAAAATATTATCAGAAATTAAATCTTTGAATAAACCAACAATAATTGTTTTTAATAAAATAGATAACTATAAGCATGAATCCATTGATGAAGATGATTTAATAACTAAGAAATCAAAAGTGCATTATACATTGGATGATTGGAAAAGCACTTGGATGAATAAATTAGGGGATGATGTCCTTTTTATTTCGGCGAAAAATAAAGAAAATATTGATTCACTAAAAGATTTATTATATACTAAAGTCAGAGATATTCATGTAACCAGATTCCCTTACAATAATTTTTTATACCCTGAGTCTATTTAGGTTTTTTGTAAACAGGAACAGCAGAACAAGCCTCGCCATACATGATACTTTTAGCAACTCCCTTTAACCTAGAAGTAATTAAGTGATAGGCAGTTATTGGGACTTTTTTACTTGAGCATCCTTTTATAATAACCGATTTATTTTCATAATCATTAATATTTAACTTATTAATAAGATCATGATATATTTTTTCGTAAAGCTGATTGCTTTTTCCTATAACAACTTTATTTGTCACATCAGAAATTTTTGATGATATAAGCATGTAGGCCCATTGAGGTATGATAGCATCATTGCTGCAAAAAATACAAACATAGGAATCCGAATATTTTGACCAACTATGTGAATTTATAGCTTCTCTAAATTTTTTTTCAACCAAAAAAAGATCATCGATAAGCCAATTCTTTAAGTCTATTTCAAAAATATTTGGAACTAATAGATCATCAAAATCAATAGTCATGATACCACTGTTTTTAACTCTATTGACTATTTCTTTTGCCATTATAATTTATATTTTCTGTAACCCTCTGAGTTTGGGGAATCCTGCAGGTGAGAAAATCTTATACTATGATTTGTGATGGGATCAATATTTTTATTTGTGTGTAAATCTTGATAACTCTCAAAAGAAATTTCTTGACGATTAGATAGATTATCAAAGAGATTAACAAGCTCAATTTTTTCTTTCCAACCTTTCATTATAGTACCGTTAAATATTTTAGATTTTGAACCGCTACCATAGCTTATGAAACCTACTTTATCACCAATAATATTATTGGAGTTTTGAAGTTGATGAGAAAGCATACTCAGAAAAGACATAAAAATAGACGCAGTATACATATTACCTATTTGAGAGGATGCAATTTCTCCAGGCATTATTTTTTGCTTTACGAAATCTTTATATAGATTCGATTTATATGCTTTTTTTACCCAATCTTCAGAATTCTCTTCTCCAATTTCCTGAACAAGAACTTTCATTTTTTCATCTTTTTTAACCCATGAAAGCCAATTATTAAAAATCATTCTTCTACCATGAAAAGCATATGGTAAATGAAAAATTAAATGATTCCATTGATTGAGAAAATCAATTTTTTTGAAGGAGTTGAAATGTTCAAATGCTTCATCCATTCGATCAATATAACATTCATTAGAGTATTGTCCATCAAAGACTGGCTCCTCTTTGTGAACTTCAATTTTTTTATTTTTATCACTCCAAAATGTGGATTCACTAAATACTTCTTTAAACTCAGACTCTGAAAGATCCAAATCTAATTTTTTTATTATTTCATTGATAAGTTCCTTTTTTTCAAAAGTCCTTCTTGGCTTAAAAAAATCATTTTCACTTTTGGTTGCTACTCCCCATTGATTTTCTATTGAAAGAATGGATGGGTTTTCAGAAATTAGAAGTGCAACTGCTCCAGCGCCTTGGGTATACTCACCAGTTGAATTTAAACTGTATTTAGACAGATCAGAACATACAACAATTGCCTTTTTACCTGTATTGCTGGAAATCCAATCTACACTATTTTGTAGGGCATCCACTCCGCCAATGCAGGCAAAAGTCATATCTGTAATATCACAGTTTTTCAGACAGCGTTTTCCAAAATCTTTTTCAAGATATTGCTCAACAAGATCAGTTGCGTAAGTAGCTGAGGGTTTGGAGGAATCAAGAGCACTTTCGGTTCCCATGTATATTCTCCCAATTTCACTTGGATTAATTTTATTTTTTATAAATAAGTCAATTAGTGCATTAGCTGCAAAAGAAGATGGGTCTTCGTCAGCGTCAGGAATGGACATTTTTTCTAAACCCAATCCTTTGCTGAGTTTTTCATATTCCAAATCTCTATTTTTAGAAAGCTCCTTAATAGAAAGATATATTCTTGGAACATAAAAAGATATTGCGTCTATTCCGATTACACTCATAACATCCCTAGTTCTAATTTAGCTTCATCACTCATAAGTTCTTGTGACCATGGCGGTTCAAATGTAATTTCCACTTTTGCACTTTTAACTCCAGCAACAGTTTTAACTTTTTCTTCCACATCAACAGGCAGGGTTTCAGCAACAGGACAGTTTGGAGTAGTTAAAGTCATAATGATTTTTACATCAAATTCCTCATTGATCATAATATCATAAATTAAGCCAAGTTCGTATATGTCAACAGGAATTTCAGGATCAAAAATAGTTTTGATAACCTTAATAATTTTCTCTCCCATTATATTTGGATCAAACCCTTTACCCATTTATTTTTTTATTAAAGCCAATGGCATAAAATTTAATTTTCTTTATCATATTATTAAGACCATTTGCACGATTAGGAGATAAATGCTGACGCAATCCAATTTTATCAATAAAATCTAAATTTGATTCAATAATGTCTTGTGGCTTTTGACCGGAAAATGTTCTTATTAATAAGCTAATAATTCCTTTTGTTATAATTGCATCACTGTCAGCAAAAAAATTTACTTTTCCACTATCTTCAATTGCGTGAAGCCAAACTTTACTTTGACAACCTTTAATGATGTTGTCATCCGTTTTATTTTCATTGCTTATTTTTGGAATATTTTTACCCAGATCTATTAGATATTCATATTTTTCTATCCATGAGTCAAACATATTAAACTCGTCAACAATTTCATTTTGAATTTCAATTATTTCCAATTTGATAATCTTTTTTTAAGATAGCATCCGGACTGCTTTTTTCAAAGAGTCTATTAATATATCAATTTCTTCAAAGTTATTATAAAAACAAAATGAAACCCTTATAGTGCCAGGAATTTTAAAATAGTCCATAATTGGCTGTGCACAGTGATGTCCTGTTCTTACCGCAACTCCCAGGTTATCGATTACACTTCCAATGTCATAAGGATGAATATCACCAATATTAAAAGAAATAACAGATGTTTTATTCTCTGATTCACCATAAATTTTCACCCCATTGATTTCTTTTAGTTTTTCAGTAGCATACGCTAATAATTCATCTTCGTATTTTTTAATATTATCTAATCCAATATCATTAATATAATCTAGTGCAACACCAGAAGCAATTACCCCAGCAATGTTAGGTGTTCCTGGTTCAAACTTATTGGGTAAATCAGCATATGTTGTTTTTTCAAAAGTTACTTCATCAATCATTTCTCCACCGCCTTGATATGGGGGTAACTCTTCTAAAATTTCTTGTTTTCCATACAATATCCCAACTCCTGTAGGACCACAAATCTTGTGAGCTGAACATACATAAAAGTCAACATCAAGTTTTTTCACATCCACATGAAAATGAGGAACTGCTTGCGCACCATCAATCAATACTTTTGCACCATGTTGATGCGCTTTTTCAATTATTTGTTCGATAGGATTAACTGTTCCAAGTGCATTGGAAACATGATTAACAAACACAACTTTAGTTTTATTAGATACTAGTTTTTCATAGGCATTTAAATCTAACTCCCCTAGATTATTCATCGGAATGACTTTCATTATAGCTCCTGTTTTTTCACATAGCATTTGCCAGGGAACTATATTGCTGTGGTGTTCTAGCTGTGAGACAATAATCTCATCACCTTTCTTTAATGAATTTGTAAATCCATTAGCAACTAGATTGATACTGTGCGTTGTACCAGAGGTAAAAATAATTTCTTTAGTACTATTAGCATTCAAGTGTACTTTAAATTTTTTTCTTGTGTTTTCATATTTTTCAGTGGCTTTCTGACTTAAAAAATGGACTCCTCTATGAATATTTGAATTTAAATTTTTGTAGTAATCAGAAATAGAATCAATGACACAATTAGGAGTTTGTGAGGTAGCGGCATTGTCCAGGTAAATGAGATTGTACCCATTTACTTTAGCATCCAATATTGGAAAATCTTTACGAATTAAATCAATATTTTTCACAGCTATATTTTATATATCAAAGCCCATTTTTACCCCTAATTTATTGGCTATGATATCATTAATTCTTGTTTTTACTTCAGGGATATTGACACTTGCTAATACCTTATTTGCAAACCCATACATTAACAGTGCCATTGCTTCTTTCTTTGGAATTCCACGGGACCTCAAATAGAATAAAGCATTTTTATCCAGTTGACCTATTGTACAACCATGGGAACATTTAACATCATCTGCAAAAATTTCAAGTTGTGGTTTTGTATTGATAACCGCCTTATCAGAAAGCAAAACATTGTTATTTGCTTGAAAGGCGTTGGTTTTTTGTGCCTCTTTTTCAACTAACACTCTTCCGTTAAAAACACCTACTGAATTATCATAATAGATTCCTTTATAATCTTGATAGCTTTCACAATTTGGTTTTTTGTGATGAATAAGTGTATTGTGATCTACATGTTGATTTTCTCCAATAATTGTAATTCCCCTTATAAAAGATTCAATTCTTTCGCCATTTTGAAAGATATTCAGATTATTTCTTGTAAGCTCACCGCCAAAAGAAAAAGTATGCAGACTGTAGGAGCTATTTCTTTCTTGGCTGACAAAAGTATTATCTACTAGAGATGCACTTTTTTTATCGTTTTGGATTTTGTAATGCTTGACAATTGATTTTTTGTTGCAGTAGATTTCAGAAACACTATTTACAAGAACACTATTTTCATTAATTGACTGGAATCTTTCGATAATTTCAACATGTGAGTTTTCGTCAACAACAATCAAATTTCTTGGCTGAAACATAACGGATTCATTTTTTCCAGTAGAAAAATGGATTATTTGAATAGGCTTATCAACCTGAATATTTTTTGGAATGTGTATATAGGACCCTTCACTTGAAAAAGCAGTATTTAGACTGGTAATTCCATCTTTTTTTGAAATTTTATCAAAATAATTTTCAATAATTAAGTCATATTTTGACTGGGTGAGCGCAGAAGATAATATGCAAATATCCATACCATCATGGGTAGTTTCAGAAAGATGCGAACAATATTTTCCATCTACAAAAATTATTTTGTAAGACTCAATATCATCAATTAAGTACTTTTGAATATCACGAAACTCAAGAACTTCACTTTCATTGGGAAATAGCTTGTAATCGTAATTAATTGCTTTTTTCAAAGAAGTGTATTTCCAATTTTCTAATTTTTTAGTAGGAAATCCTTCTTTTTCAAATTTTTTGATGGCCTTTGTACGAATTCCATGAACATAAGAGTCCACATTTTTTTGTTCCTCAAATGCAATAAAAGATGACAATAATTTTTCTTTTAAATAAGACATTAACTATTTTTTAATTCCTCCTTGATCCAATCGTAACCCTTTTCTTCTAGCTCTAATGCAAGATCTTTAGTCCCAGACTTAACAATTTTTCCATCAAATAAAACATGAACATAGTCTGGAACAATGTAATCCAGAAGTCTTTGGTAATGAGTAATTACCATGATAGCATTTTTTTTACTTCTAAGTTTATTTACTCCGTTGGCAACAATTTTCAGAGCGTCAATATCAAGGCCAGAGTCAGTTTCATCCAGGATTGCAAGTTTGGGTTCTAACATAGCCATTTGAAAAATTTCATTTCTTTTCTTCTCACCACCAGAAAAACCATCATTAATTGATCGAGATAAAAATTTGCCATCAATTTCAAGCATGTTACTCTTCTCTCTGAGCATTTTCAACATGTCCTTTGCAGACATTTCTTTTTCTCCTCTTGCTTTTTTGGTTTCGTTAATCGCTGTTTTCAGAAAATTGGTGATAGTTACACCAGGAATTTCAATAGGATATTGGAAGGACATAAATATTCCTTTGTGAGCTCTTTCTTCTGGCGAAACTTCCTCTAAGTCTTCCTTTTCAAATAAAATCTTACCCTTGGTAATTTCGTATTCTTCTTTTCCAGTTATGACAGAGGCCAATGTACTTTTACCAGATCCATTTGGACCCATAATCGCGTGCACCTCTCCTGGCTTTATCTCTAAGTTGATGCCATTTAAGATACTTTTCTCATCAATTTTAGCATGTATACCCTTAATTTTTAACATAATATTTTTTTATCCTACAGACCCTTCCAGGCTGATTTCTAATAATTTTTGTGCTTCTACTGCAAATTCCATGGGAAGTTTATTTAACACTTCTTTACTAAATCCATTTACAATAAGTGCAATGGCTCTTTCGGTATCGATACCTCTTTGATTACAATAAAATATTTGGTCTTCACCAATTTTACTAGTGGTAGCCTCGTGTTCTATTTGAGCAGATTGATTTTTTGTTTCTATGTATGGGAATGTATGTGCTCCACATTTATTTCCAATGAGAAGACTGTCACACTGAGAAAAAT
>CABZIT010000023.1 GCA_902525795.1 uncultured Bacteroidota bacterium | reverse complement strand
GAATTTGAAAAAATAAAAACAAATAAAAAAGTAATTGTTAGTTTATTCATAATTTTTAATTTTAATTAGCATTGTTTTTACTAAGAAAATAAAATTATTTTTGATTCGCAAACGTTATAGTAAAATTATTTATATTTATAACTAAACAAACTAGACCGAATGATAAATTCCATTTTGAAATTTATTTTTATCTTCTTTTTTATTTTTTTTTCAAATGCGATTAATTCTCAAGATCAGATAGTAACAGGCACTATAACTGATAATAATAATAACCCACTTCCTGGTGTAAATATTGTCGTAGATACAGAAACCTATAGCGGTGCGGTCACTGATTTTGATGGTAATTTTGTTGTTAAAGCAGATGCAGAAGCTACTTTAATTATTAGCTATGTTGGCTTTATTACACAAGAGGTGAAAGTCAACGGAAACAAAAACTTAAATATTAAAATGGAAGAAGATTTATTCGGTTTAGAAGAAGTGACTGTAGTTGCTTATGGGGAACAAAAAAAACAAAGTGTCATTGCAGCCGTAACGTCAGTTGACCCAACTGAACTTAGGGTGCCAACAAGTAATCTCACAACCTCTCTAGCTGGTAGGGTTGCTGGACTTATCTCCTATCAAAGAAGCGGTGAGCCGGGCAGGGATAATGCTGAGTTTTTTATTCGTGGTGTAAGCACCTTTGGATATGCTCGATCTCCGTTAATTCTTATTGATGGAATTGAAACTACATCCACGGATCTTGCTAGACTGCAGCCCGATGATATTGCGAGTTTTTCTATAATGAAAGATGCAACTGCTACTGCACTTTATGGAGCAAGAGGGGCAAATGGGGTGATCATGGTAACGACAAAAGAAGGAAAGCAGGGTAAGGTTAAATTGAATATTAGATATGAAAAGGCATACTCAGCTGCAGCGAGAAAAGTATCTATCGCAGATCCTATAACCTACATGCGTTTGCATAATGAAGCACTTGCAACTAGAGAGCCTTTAAGCGGAAGAATATATTCCTTAGAAAAAATATTAATTTCTCAAGATCCAAATAGAAATCAAATGGCCTATCCTACCATCAATTGGTTTGATGAATTATTAGAAGACTATACCTTAAATAGTAGATTTAATTTTAATGTAAGTGGTGGGGGAAAAATTGCTAGATATTACTTAGCGGCAACAGTAAATACAGACAATGGTAATCTTAAAATAGAGCCTCAAAATAATTTTAATAACAATATAAATTTCAATAGAATTTCATTACGATCAAATGTAAATATTAATCTAACTCCAACTACAGAAGTAGCAGTTAGATTTAACGGAAACTTTGATGATTATAATGGGCCGATTAGTGGAGGTGAAGAAATTTATAGACAAGCCATGCAAACAAATCCAGTTCTATACCCTAAATATTATGAACCGGATGCAAACTATATAAATTCAACACATATTTTATTTGGTAACTATGGTCAGTTTGGTGACTATTTAAATCCTTATGCTAATATGGTTCGTGGTTATAAAGACGAAAGTTATAATAATGTATTAGCAACAGTTGAATTAAAACAAAACTTAAATTTCATTACCAAAGGATTAAAAGCTAGAGCCCTAATTAATACTTCACGTTATTCCTTTTATAATTTAGAAAGAAAATATAATCCCTTTTATTACACGCTTGCAAATTATGATTTTCAAAGTGACATATACTCCTTGATAGCTTTAAATCCAAATCAAGGAACTGAATATCTTGAATACAATGAAGGTGCTAAAGTAATTTCCAATTCCGTTTACTTTGAAGGATCCTTAAATTACAATAGAATAATAAACGAGAAACATAATATTTCTGCAATGTTAGTTGGGATTCTCCGTGAGCTGAAATATGCAAATAATGGTAATCTTCAAACCTCATTACCATACCGAAATATTGGTCTTTCAGGTAGATTGACATATGCGCTTGACAATAAATATTTTACTGAATTTAACTTTGGTTTTAATGGCTCCGAGAGATTTGCAAAAAGTGAACGATTTGGTTTTTTCCCTTCATTTGGAGTTGGATGGTATGTTTCTAATGAGCCTTTTATGGAACAATATGAAGATGTAATAACAAAGCTAAAACTAAAAGGGACTTATGGCCTAGTAGGTAACGATCAGATAGGAAGTGCAGAAGACAGATTCTTTTACATTTCACAGGTAAACTTAAATGATGGTGGAATGGGATCCATGTTTGGGGAAGAGTTTAGTAATTATATTAATGGTGTAAGTATTGATAGATATGCTAATGACCAAATTACTTGGGAAAAAGCAACAATGACAAATATCGGCTTTGAACTTGGTCTCTTTGGAAAATTTGATTTACAAGCTGATTATTTTACAGAATACCGTTCCAATATTTTAATGGATCGAGCACAGACCCCATCAACAATGGGATTGCAAGCAGCAATAAGGGCAAATGTGGGAGAGGCCTCTTCTGAAGGCTTTGAGTTTACAATAGACTATAAGGAAAGTTTTAGAAATGACTTATATATTTCTGCTAGGGCTAATTTTTCTTATGCAACTAGCAAATATGAGGTTTATGATGAACTTGATTTTATTTCAGCTGGACTCCCATGGAGATCAAGAATTGGATTAAATCTTTCACAACCTTTTGGCTACATAGCTGAACGTTTATTTATTGATGAAGCAGATATAGCAAATTCTCCACTACAGACTTTTGGAGAGTACATGCCGGGTGATATTAAATATAAAGACATCAATAATGATGGTATAATTGATATAAACGATGAAGTTCCAATCGGTTATCCTTCAACGCCTGAAATAATATATGGTTTCGGAATCTCCAGTAGCTACAAAAATTTGGATTTGTCATTCTTTTTTCAAGGTTCTGCAAGGTCATCGTTTTTTATTGATGCATACAGAACCTCTCCATTTATAGACACAAGTGGAAGTGCAATTGGTAATAATGCATTATTAACAGCCTGGGCAAACGATTATTGGTCTGAGGATAACAGAAACTTATATGCTTCATGGCCTCGGCTTTCTGATCAACTGGTTGACAATAATAATAGGAATAGTACTTGGTGGCTGAGGGATGGAGGGTTCCTAAGACTTAAATCTATTGAAATTGGTTACTCTTTTAAAACAGAGAATTTTAGTATAGTAAAGCTTGATGCATTGAGATTGTATTTGTCTGGAACTAACTTATTAACCTTTAGTAAATTTAAAATATGGGACGTAGAAATGGGGGGGAATGGATTAGGCTACCCCATTCAAAAAGGAGTAAATTTTGGAATTAATATGAACTTTTAAAATGAAATTAAAAAATTATATTTTGGTATCATTCTTTTTCATTTTTTATAATTGTGAAAAAGATTTTTTAAATGTTGTGCCTGATAATATCGCTACAATAGATTTGGCTTTTAATAATCGTGCTACCGCGGAGAGGTTTCTTTCCACTTGTTATACCTATATTCCAGAACATGCACATGCTGAACAAAATTTTTCTCTAGTTGCAGGAGACGAAATTTGGTACTATGCAGAAAATGATTTTTATATGAATAATGAGACTAGCTTTCGAATTGCCAAAGGGCTTCAAAATTCCTCATCCCCCTATTTGAATTATTGGGATGGTGGCAGGGGAGCTCCTCACAGCCTCTATGATGGACTTAGAGATTGTAATATTTTCTTGGAAAATCTAGTAGCTGTCCCTGGTCTGACTGAAGAGGAAAGGCAAAGATGGCTTGCAGAAGTAAAAGTATTGAAAGCATTTTATCATTTTTGGTTATTGAGAATGTATGGGCCTATACCAATTATCAGAGATAATTTGTATGTGGGCGCATCCTTAGAAGAGTCTCAAGTTGCAAGAAATTCTGTTGATGATGTTGTGGAATACATAGTTGAATTAATCGACGAGGTGATAGAAAGTGATGCCCTTCCTGGCATTATTAGCTATATATATACGGAGCAAGGCAGGATAACTTTGCCCATCGCAAAAGCGATAAAAGCAAAAGCATTAGTATTAGCAGCCAGCCCTATATTCAACGGAAATAGTGACTTTAGTGAGTTAGTTGACAATGAGGGAAATCCGCTAGTCAATCAATCTTATGATCTAAATAAATGGGTAATCGCAAGAGATGCACTACTAGAAGCCATAATTAGCGCTGAAGAAAATGGACATTCATTATATGAATTTAACACACAAATTCCAATCAATGGAGAAATAAATGATGTGATTACTCAAGAACTGAGTCATCGTGCTGGAATAACTGATCCATTTAATAATGAAATAGTTTGGGCTTTTGAGCCTGCATGGACTGGTGATTTACAACAATGGTGCCAACCAAGGTGGACTGCTGATCATCAAGCCTTGTTTAACTACACAAAAAAATCACATGCACCTACCCTAAATATGGTTGAAACTTTTTATTCAAAAAATGGTGTACCTATTAACGAAGATTTAAACTGGAATTATGATAATAGATACGACATTACTTCCATTACTGGAAATGATGAATTTCATAAATATTATGTTGAACAAGATTACAGCACTGCAGAACTTCATTTAAATAGAGAACCTCGATTCTATTCAACTGTAGGGTTCGATGGAGGTAAATGGTTTTCCTTAGAAACAACAAATATCGAACAGATCCCTCATCTAAATGCAAAGGCTGGAGCTCCATCAGGAAAAAATGGTTTTGAAATTTATTCTATCACTGGATATTTTGCAAAAAAACTGGTTCATTATGAGAACATAATTTCCTTACAAGGCTCTACGATTAAAGGATACTCATTCCCTATTATTCGTATGGCTGATCTTTACTTGAATTATGCAGAGGCTTTAAATGAAACAAAAGAATCCCCAGATTCTGAAGTTTATGAATATGTTCAATTAGTAAGAAATAGAGCAGGTTTGGATGTTGATGGTGATTTAGTAAGTACTTGGTCTCAGCATTCCAGCAATCCAAATAAACCTTTATCTAAAGATGGTATGAGGGATATCATTAGACAGGAGAGAATGATTGAATTGGCCCTGGAGGGACACAGATATTGGGATCTCAGAAGATGGAAGCTTGCTGAAGAATTTTTTAGTAAACCTATAAGAGGGTGGAATATTTTTAGGCCTGATGTTGAAGGTTTCTACGAAGTTGAAAATATCTACTATAGGAATTTTCTTAAAAAAGATTATTTATGGCCTATTAGCCAAAATGAACTTTTAAGAAACCCTAATTTAATTCAAAACCCAGGATGGTAAATAAAAACTTAGAATTATGAAAAAATATTACAAGCTTATAATTTTTTTGCTTTTACTTGCATGTGTTGATGATTCTGCACACGGTCCGTATGGAAGCGACAATATACCCCCTGGAATGGTGACAATCGATGATGTTATTAACACTCCGGGAGGTGCAATAATTTACTTCACTCCTCCAACTGATGAAGATCTATTGTATGTTAAAGCATCTTTTTCTGATGAAAATCAAATTGACAGAGAAGTAATAGTCTCCTCAGTAATCGACTCCTTAAATATAGTTGGATTTGCCGAACAAGGTGATTATCCTGTAGAAGTCGTAGCTGTTGATAGAGGCGAAAATGAATCAGAAGCAGTAGTTATAAATATTTCCCCACTAGAAGCCCCCATTCATGCAATTCTAAACTCAATGGTTGGTAGCCAGGACTTTGGTGGGATTAATATTGCTTACCAAAATCCTACTAGAGCTGAAGTATCACTAAATATGTCAACGATTGACGAAGACGGAAATATTGTTTTCAGAGAATCTTTTTATACCAGTCAGGCAGATAGTTACTATAGTTTTCGTGGCTATGACCCAATTCCAACCGTGTTTGTTATATACGTAGAAGATAAATGGGGAAATCAAACAGCTACAAGAAGCTTCGAAATAACCCCGCTGGAAGATATTTTTTTAGATAAAGCTTTCTGGGCAATAGAGTCAATGCCAGGTGATGAAAGCTTTAGTGAATATGGCTTTACAGCAAATCAAATATGGGATGGGTACTGGAGCAATCAGTGGAATTGTGGACACACAAACTTTCTCCCACTGCCGCATCAACTAACTTTGGATCTAGGACAAGTAGCAAAATTAAATAGATTTAAACTATATCAAAGAGGTGGGTCTGAACTTTACAAACATGGCAACCCAAAAAGATTCGAGATATATGGCAGATTAAATCTTGATAATCTGCCAATATATGATCCGGATGACCCTGGAGATGGATGGATATTTTTAGGATATTTTGAATCATTTAAACCCTCTGGTTTGCCTCCAGGATCAAATACAGCAGAGGATTATGAGTTTCAAGATAACGGAGAAGATTTTGTTTTTGATTTTGAGGCTCAACAACATGAAATTAGGTTTATAAGATTTGTTAATATTGAATCTTGGAATAATCAAATGGTTACCGTAATTGGAGAGTTATCGTTCTGGGGTAGTTTAATAAATTAATTTATGAAATATAGCTTATTAAAAATATTGATTTCTTTGATAGTAATATTATTTGTTTCGTGTGGAGACATCGATTCAATTCATGAGCAATATTTACAAGGTGAACAGGTATATGCAGGAAAACTAGATACACTTGAAATAAGACCCGGATATTACAGAGCACAATTAGAGGGTCAAACACAATTCCTTGGAAATTCAAATCAAATTATCATTGAATATGATAATATAACTGATATATATGACATTGAACAAAATAATATTGAAAATGGAATTTATAAAATAATTTTACCCAATCTTGATGAAAAATCTTATGAATTCACAATTACCACACAAGACGAAATTGGAAATTTATCAGTTTCTCAAACAGTTGCTGGTTTTGCGATTGGAGATGTTTTTGTTTCTGATCAAGATCCAAGAGAGATTATTGATTTTAGTTTTGAAGATAACGGTACTTATGCAAACTTTTACGGAAATGCTCAATCCGAAAATGTGATATTTACAACGGTTGAATATGAGAATGAATCAAATGAGATCTTCAGGGATACATTATTTTTTTCGGATAATAGAATAGAACTACAACAATTCAAACCTCAAGGAGTGTTAACAACCAAATCGGTAATACAATCTGGTTTAAATGGAATTGACTCTATCGAATTGGCTCCAATTGAATATGTCATGCCTGATCTTCCGTATAGCCAATTAAATAAATCATATCACAGTCTTGTTAATATGCCTAGCGATAATCCAGGCAACTATAATAATGCAAATCCAATTGAATTTCTGTTTGATGGCAGTATCGAATGGAATGGTGATGATACGCAAACTTACAACTCTGGACCTGCTAGTCTGCCTAGCCACTTTACCATTGACCTAGGCGTAATGACAACATTAAGAAGGGTAGATATAAATATGATTGACCCTGAAATAACTCCAAATTATAATGCTACAAATGTTCAAGTTTGGGGAAAAGATAATATTAGTTTTGCAGAAACACCTATTGGAGATCAAGAAGACTTTATAAATGCTGGATGGATTCTATTACATGAAGAGGAAATTAATGGATCTGAAACAGATCTCGCTAGCTTTGTAGTAGAGCCTACATTTTCACCAACCAGATTTATAAGGATTAGAACTACATCTTCTGTTTCAAATGATGAATTTAAATTTACCGAACTTGGCTTTTACGGAGAAGATACTCAACCCATTGAGATTAGTAAAGAAAATATGACAATAGTTCCCATGCCCAGCGATAACCCTGGTACAGCATATGGTGCTAATCCTTCTGCATATCTTTTTGATAATAATAATTTATATTCTAGTGACGAATTTGGTTACCATTCAGGTGAAAATGCCATACCGGGTTATTTCACTGTGGATTTGGGCTCAAGCACTTATTTACAAATGTTAGATTTGGATTTTAGACCTACATGGAGCTTTAATGGAAATACGCCTACTGAAATTGAAATTTGGAGTAGAGAAAATCTAGTAAATGCTGAAACAGGCACTAACTTTGAAATCTCTGGTAACAATGTAATTTCAGAACCAACAAGCACTGAATTATTAGAAGCAGCTGGTTGGACAATGATCCACAATTCAAATCTAGATGGAGAAAATATTAGTTCTGCTGAGCTGGAAATTAATAGTGAAATTAAATCAAGGTATATCAAAATTAGATATGTGAATACGGTTGGCGGCAGTGGATGTCAATTTATAGAAATTGGTGCGTTGGGGTTTGGATCTTTTATTGAAAACTAACACATAGATGAAAGCGAAAATATTTACAGTATTTTTATTTATTTTCTCTTTTACTTTTGGTCAGCAATATTATAATTATGTGGATACAAAAATTGGATCCAAAGGTACTGGCTTGGCCTGTGGATATAATTTTGTTGGTCCTACCTACCCTTTTGGAATGGTGCAATTTACTCCAAGCTTTTTCTCACCAAATAGAGGTTTTGTAATAACGCAACTCAATGGAGCTGGTTGCTCCAATATGGGAAACTTTCCGGTTCTTCCTATCAGTGGTAAATTAAATGTTTCACCTAATGATATGAATGGATATGAAAAATATGAAAAAATAAGAAACTCAACAGCGGGACATCTTTCATTATCTATGAAAGATAATATCGACGTTGATTTGACAGTTTCAAAAAGATCTGGTGTTGCAAAATTTGATTTTTCTGAATCAGCTTTGGGAACATTGGTTGTGGGCAGTGGAATAAACTCTTCTGAGTCCACAAAAATTAAAGACGCTTATATCAAAATAACCTCTCCAAATTCTGTTGAAGGGTACACACAAGGAGGAGATTTTTGCGGAACTGAAATAAATTATAAAATTTTCTTCGCTGCCGAATTTAGCCATGATGCAATTGAATGCGGTACATGGAAAGACAAAAAAATTTTCCAAAAAAAATTAATGAAAGGGAAAAACTCTGGAGCATACTTTACATTTAACACATCAATTGATAAAGACATTATCTATCAAATTGCTATATCATTTGTTTCAATTGAAAATGCAAAGGAAAATTTAAGAAGTGAAAAACAATTTGCTGATTTTGATTTTTGCAAAAAAGAAACCCAAAAAATATGGGATAAAAATTTATCAAAAATTATAATAAAAAGTAACTCAAAGGATAAACTAACTCAATTTTACACACACCTTTACCATTCAATGATTCACCCAAATATTGTAAGTGATATCAATGGTGAATATATGGGAGCAGATTACAATATAAAAAGAGTTGAAAAAGGAAGGGATCATTACAGTTCATTTAGCGTTTGGGATACATATAGGACTCAAGGACAATTAGTTGCTATACTATTTCCCAAAGAAAGCAGCGATATGATGGAGTCATTGGTGAACTTTGCAAAAGAAGCGGGTGGATATGGAAGATGGATCTTGGCAAATATTGAGACAGGAATAATGCAAGGAGATCCCACCCCAATTTTAATTTCAAACTCCTACGCTTTTGGAGGTGATGATTTTGACGTGGAAAGCGCATATAAATACATGAAAAAAGGTGCTTTACAATTGAGGCTGAAATCACAAAAACAAGAAATTAGACCTTATTTAAATGAATATATAAATTATGGTCACACCTTTGCCTCTATGTCATTAGAATATTGCTCCTCGGATTTTGCAATTGCACAATTTGCAAAAAATGCGATGTCGAATAATGTTGACTATTTATTTTTTAAAAAAAGATCTCAAAACTGGAAAAATTTATATAATCCCAAAACTAAATGGTTGAACTCGAGATATCCAAACGGAGTTTGGAAGGATAAAACACATGATTGGAGAGAAGGAACTTTCAAAAATTACTTTTGGATGGTTCCGCATAACTTGAATACTTTAATTGATACTATTGGAGGAAATGATTTTGCAGAGAAAAGACTCGACAGCCTATTTACAAGATTAGATGCTGACTACCATCAAGATTGGTTTGCAGCAGGAAACGAACCAGATTTTCAGGTGCCGTGGATATACAATTGGATTAAAAAAGGACAAAAAACAAATGATGTAATTAACAGAATAATTGATGAAATGTACTCAAGCGAAGAAGACGGCCTTCCAGGAAACGATGATTTAGGAACCATGGGGGCTTGGTATGTATTTGCATCATTAGGACTTTACCCATTAATTCCCGGAGTTGGTGGTTTCTCTACAAACATCCCTCAATTTATGGAAAGTGAAATCAAACTTGGTAACGGGAATATTCTAAAAATTTCTAAAAACAATATTAATAACAACTTTTTGAATAAGATAGAGCTAAATAAAGTGCCTTTGGAATCTTCTTGGGTTTCTTGGAATAAAATCAAACTGGGAGGTGAAATGAAATTTTTTACATCTAATTCTACTAATAAAAATAATTTCACAAAAGACCCTCCAAGTTTTAATTAAAATCTATATGAATAAAATAAAAAATATACTAAAAATCTCTTTTGTTGTTTCAATAATAATTATCCTGGCAAGCGTAGCTAATAAGGATGAAAAAAACAAACTTATTAATTATGTAGATCCCTTTATTGGATCAGGTGGACATGGTCATGTTTTTATTGGGGCAAATGTGCCTTTTGGTGGTGTTCAAGTTGGGCCAACTAATTTTAACAAGGGATGGGATTGGTCATCATCTTATCATTACTCAGACAGTATTGTTAAAGGCTTTTGCCACTTAAATGTTAGCGGGACAGGAATGTCAGATCTTGGTGAATTAACAATAATGCCTGCAACTGGAAAGATAAAGATAGGTGCAGGAACACAAAATAATCACATGGCTGGATACTCATCATTGTATAGAAAAAATAAAGAGTTTGTTAGCCCTGGATTTTATAAGGTTTTTCTAGAAAGATACGGAATTGATGTTGAGTTAACAGCAACAGAAAGGGTTGGGCTACATAAATATATATTTCCAAAAAGTGATAAATCAAGAGTAATTATTGATTTAGGTGAAGGGAGTGCTGATAGACCAACAGAAACATATATTAAAAAAATTAATGACACCTTATTTGAAGGACATAGATTTTCTTCTGGCTGGGCAAAAGATCAATGGGAGTTTTTCAGCTTGGTTATTTCAAAACCAGTGAAAGAATTTCTCGTTTATGATAGACACAAAAGATTTTATGTGAATGAGAAAAAAGGAGATTATGTAAAGGGATTTTTGGAATTTTCCACATCAAAAAATGAGAAGGTTTACGTAAAAATGGGAGTTTCAACTGTCAGCACAAAAAATGCATTAGAGAACTTAATGACTGAAATGCCTAGTTGGGATTTTGAAAAAGTAAAAAAGGATGCTGAGGAAAAATGGGAAACAGAACTTTCTAAAATAAGAATCGAAACAAATGATTTGAAGAAAAAAAGAATCTTTTACACGGCTATGTATCACACAATGATTGCTCCGAATTTATATCATGATATTAATGGTGAGTATAGAGGAACAAACAAAGTTGTTTATAAAGACAATTCATTCACAAATTATACATTGTTTTCATTATGGGATACTTACAGAGCAGCACATCCTCTATATACAATAACACACCCTGAAAGAGCAAGTGATTTTATTAATTCAATGGTAAAAATATATGAACATCAAGGTAAATTACCGGTATGGCACCTAAGAGGAAATGAAACAAACACAATGCCTGGTTATAGCGGAGTATCAGTTGTTGTTGATGCAGCTCTAAAAGAACTAGATAATATTGATCTTGAAAAAATTTATGAAGCTGCCAAGACAAGTGCTACAGGAGATTTTGAACCGGGTGTAAAAGAACTTATGGAGTACGGATATATACCAGCTGACTTTATGGTAGAATCTGTTGCAAGCAACATGGAATATGCAATTGGTGATTGGGGAGTTGCCCAACTAGCAAAAAAGCTAGGAAAAGATGAAGATTATAAATATTTCAAAAAAAGATCAAAATTATATAAAGAATATTTTGACGAGGAAACAAAATTCATGAGAGGTAAACTTTCAGATGGATCTTGGAGAACTCCATTTGATCCTGTTTCAGCACAACATAGAGTAAATGATTACTGTGAAGGTAACGCCTGGCAATACTTGTGGTTAGTTCCTCAAGATCCAGAAGGATTAATAGAATTACTAGGAGGAGATGATGCATTTAACGAAAAATTAGATAAGCTTTTTAGTATGTCTTCAGAACAAGAAATTGGAGCATCAATGGATATAACTGGGTTAATTGGACAGTATGCACATGGAAATGAACCTAGCCATCACACAACTTACATGTACGCCTATTCTGGGCAGCCTTATAAAATTGCTGATAAAGTAAGATATATTAATAATGAACTTTATACAGATCAACCTGATGGACTTTCAGGAAATGAGGATTGTGGTCAAATGTCTGCTTGGTATATTTTTTCATCGATTGGATTCTATCCTGTAAACCCATCAAATGGGGCATATGTTTTTGGCTCTCCACTTTTTGATACTGTGGAAATTGATGTGCCTGGAAGAAAAAAATTCACGGTGAAAACGGTAAATAATAGTGATGAAAACATCTATATTCAATCAGTTTTTTTAAATGGCAAAAAATATGATTATTCTTATATTACTCACAAACAAATTACAAAAGGTGGTGAGTTAAAATTTATAATGGGGTCAAAGCCAAATTATGGATTTGGTGTTAATGAAAAGTATAGACCTAAATCAATAGTGTACTAATGAAACTTGTTCAATCAGTATTATTATCATTTTTGTTTACATGCCAACTATTTACAAATAATCTTGATGAAGATTATGTGTCTTATGTAAATCCACTTATCGGAACAGACTCATCCTTTGAATTATCAAAAGGAAATACATACCCAGCAATTGCAAGACCCTGGGGAATGAACTTTTGGACTCCCCAAACTGGAAAAATGGGAGATGGTTGGGCTTATCAATACAAGTCCAATGAAATTGTTGGCTTCAAACAAACCCATCAGCCTAGCCCTTGGATAAACGACTATGGAGCCTTTTCAATAATGCCCTCGATAGGTGAAATAAAAGTTAATGAAAAAAATAGAAAAGCAAGCTTTAGTCACCAAAATGAAATAGTTGAGCCGCACTACTACAAAGTGTTTTTAGAAAATATAAATACTAATGTTGAATTCACAGTCACAGACAGATCATCCTATTTTAAAATCAAGTTTCCAAAAACCAAAAAAGCAAATATAATCGTCGATGCTTTTTTTAAAAAATCCGAGATTATTATTATCCCTGATGAAAATAAAATTTTAGGAGTTGCAAAAAATAGTTCAGGAGGTACTCCTAAAAATTTTGCTAACTATTTTGTCATTGAGTTTAGTCAGAAATTTTACGATTACGGGGTTTGGAGTGGGAGTGGATTTAAATCTAAAAATACTAAATTAAAAGGTGAACATGTAGGATCATACTTGTCTTTTGACACAACTGATAATCAGGAGATTGAAGTAAAAATATCATCTTCCTTTATTAGTCATGAACAAGCAATTATTAACCTAAATAGAGAGTTGCCAAGTTCTAAGTCTTTTAATACTATTTTAAGAGAAGGAAGAAAAATTTGGAATAATGAGTTGTCAAAAATAAAAGTCAAAACTTTTAAGAACGATAAAGAAGCTTTAAGTAACAAAACAAAATTTTATTCTTGTTTATATCGGACAATTTTATTTCCTCGAGCTTTTCATGAATATGATTTGGATGGAAAACAAATTCATTATAGTCCGTACAACGGGAAAGTTTTGGACGGCCCTCTATATACAGATAATGGATTTTGGGATACATTCAGAGCTGTTTTCCCTTTCTACTCAATTTTTTATCCGGAAAAGCTTGGTGAGATAATTCAAGGTATAATGGTAAACCCATATAAAGAAAGTGGTTGGCTGCCCGAATGGTCAAGTCCTGGACATCGAGACTGTATGATTGGTTCAAACTCCGCATCGATTATTGCAGAAGCCTATGTCAAAGGAATTAAAAACTTCGATGTTGAAACTGCTTATGAGGGAATTATAAATAATTCAAATAATGAAGGACCCCTTAGTTCTGTTGGAAGGAAAGGGGTACAATTTTATAATAAGCTTGGTTATATTCCCTTTGATGTAAATGTTAACGAAAATGTTGCACGAACTCTCGAGTATTCTTACAATGACTTTTCGATTTGGAAATTAGCAAAACTTTTAAATAGGCCTAAGGATGAAATCAACCTATTTGAAAAAAGAGCAAATTATTATAAAAACGTCTTTGATAAATCTACTAATTTCATGAGAGGTAAATTAAAAAACGGAAAATTTCAAAGGCCCTTTGCGGCAGATGCCTGGGGTGGAGCATTCACTGAGGGAAGCTCATGGCATTATACTTGGTCGGTTTTACATGACCCAGAAGGACTAATGAGTTTGATGGGAGGAAGATTAAATTTTATAAAAAGATTGGATGAAGTATTTTCTACCCCTCCTACCTCAGACTTCTCATATTATGGTTTTAAAATTCATGAAATTTTAGAAATGGAGTTATTGGATATGGGGCAATATGCACATGGCAATCAACCAATACAGCATGCAATATACTTTTATAATTTTGCTAGACAACCTTGGAAAACTCAAGAAAAAATAAGACATGTAATGGATAATTTATATGGCGATGGTCCTGATGGTTATTGTGGTGATGAGGACAATGGTCAAACCTCTGCATGGTTTGTATTTTCAGCTATGGGCTTTTATCCAGTAGCACCAGTTACAGGTCAATATGTTATTGGTAGCCCCTTATTTGAATACATCAAAATAGAACTTAATAATAATAAGTCGGTCATTATCAATGTATCAAATAATGAAAAAGAAAATGTTTATTTATCCTCCGTAAAGTTAAATAATCGAAACTATAACAAAAACTGGCTAGATCATTCAATATTTGTTACTGGTGGAGAAATTGATTTTATAATGTCATCAATTCCTAATTATTCATGGGGGTCTGATAAAGAGAGTGTTCCTTATTCAATGAGTTTAGAAAAAAAATAGAAAGTGTGTCGGGATGACAGGATTTGAACCTGCGACCCCACGGCCCCCAGCCGTGTGCGCTAACCGGACTACGCCACATCCCGAATTAACATTACTCTAGAACAATTTTCCGAAATGATGGATTAAAATCAGATTCAATTAAATCCATATTTTTATTTAATAATTCTAACTTCAAGCTTACTCTTCCCTTATCTAATCCTTCAATATAATAAGGCTCCCAACTATCCAATAAAAATTGATGCGTAAATGTTTTTTGTGTAATTGTTAATCTAACTTTATTTCCATTGGATGATAAATTAGTATTAACCAAATAAAAATCTAGTAAAAGTTTTTTTGTGTCATCTCCTTTGTAAACACCCTTTGGTCGGCTGTAAAAAAGAAACTCTTGTGATAAATCTATTTCATCAGATTTATTTTTTGCAACCTGTGTTAAAATATAAGCTTTTTGGTTTTTAACAGATTCATGAAAAGATCTTGATAAAAAAGCAAGTATTACATTATTATCAGCCTCAAGTTCTTTAGAAAAATTGGTGTCATAATGAGCTGAATAAGGATCATTGTTTACAATAAAATGAATGTGTTGACCTTTTGAAGAATTTGCTAATCCATTTTGAATAGATCCCTGTGTTTGATCTCCAAGTTCAAAGTTATCAGCTTGAAAAGAAAAATTATATGCGTTATTTGAAAGTAATGAATCAATTCCAACAAGTTTTAACTCAGATGTATCATAAATTGGTGAACCTTTGAGCTTCGTTATAGTTACCACTTGTCTGGAAACACATGAGGACAAAATAATAAAACTTAATAAAAAAAAGATCCTTTTCATATTGATTGTTTTAATTTAAAAAAAGCGTCTTTAAAAAGACGCTTTTTTTATGTGTTTAAAGAGATCTTTACTCCACTTCTTCCGCTGGGGGTTCTGGAACTAATGCTTCATAAACAAAAAATCTATATATCTTCCCATCTTTCACTTCTCCATCAATCATAGCATTTTTTACCACCTTTTCACCATCAACATTTGTTTCAACCCTGTGACCAACAATGAACCAATCAGCACCACTAGGAATTGATTTATACGGCATTGCCCAATAAATGTCCCATTTTGGGCTTTCTGCTTCAAACCATGCGCTCAAAGCTTGCTCATGTTGTTCTTTTCCAAAAATTCTGTTTCCATCAGGTCCTTGAATAAAGATCGAGTCAGAATTCATAGACATGATTTTTTCCATATCTCTCTCGTTGTGTGCGTCAATATATTCTGACCACAAGTTTGTTATATCATCAGATCCAGCAATAAACTTTTCTTCTGGCATAGGTGCAAAAAATCCAACTCCTTCTACTACAGGAGCATTACATGCTGAAAAAATAACAGCGAAAATTAAAATTAGTTTTTTCATAATTGTATGTTTAAGTTATTGTATATTATTAGTTATCCCTTCCAATCATTTTATTAAATTGATCCCAGCTGAACTCATTGCCATAGAGCAATGTAGAAAATCTTTGAATTTCACCAGCTATTTGAATTGCAGCTTTAATTTCTTCATCAGTTGCTCCATCATTTTTAGCAAATTCTACTTGAGCAGCAATACAGTATTCACATCTCAAAGCAGCAGAGACAGCAATTGCGACCAACCTTGCCTCTTTGGCGGATATTGGGCTTTTATCAGAAAACAACATATTAAACTCATCAAAGTACTCAGCAGCTTCCTCTGCCATAAATTCTGGGTACATGCTATTAAAAGCATTCTTTTCTAATAATTCATCATAAGAACTTTTGTCCTGACTAAAAGTATAAGAAGATACTAATAACAGCAATAAGAATAATTTTTTCATTTTGATTATTTTGAATTAAGCATACAATATAAATAATTTAATAAAAAGAAGGTATCTTAATTTGATAATTTTTCAATACAATTCTTTATATATTTAATATCAGTTTTTGCATTCACGTGTAAAAATTTTTTCAAATTTTTCTATACTTTTAATTCAATTTCTGGTATTTTTTTTCAAAAACAATCACAAGTTTTTGGCCTAATGTTTTGTCTGCAATAGAACTTAAAATAATTATTCATGTTTTCTTTTAAAAAACCCCATGAGTCAAAACATATACCAAAAACTAAATAAAAAATATTATCGTGTAAAATAGCCCAAAAAACATTTGTAAATAAATTGTCTTTAGGTTTGAAAATATTAAATTCCTGTTGTTATAATTCTTATACAAATTGTAAAATGCCATCAAACCATATATATACAATAGAATATTACATATATAAAATACAATCATATTAAATTCAGTAATGTTGTTTTGAAAGATTTCAAGCATTAAATAAGAACCTAAAAAAGCCGCAGATAATAGAATCAAATATCCCCATCTTGAATTTTTTTTACCAAATGTTACAACTAAGTGATTTTTACCCGTCTTAGCATCACTATTGGTGTCTGGAAATTGATTAATAAATAAAATATTAGTCGTTAAAAATCCAAAAGGAATACCAATATATATAGCATTATAAAAACCTTGAGAAAATAATTCAATTGTTGACGATGATATCGCATAATAAGCACCTAATGTTAAAAGTGGGCCAAATGTTAAAAAAATTGCTAATTCACCAAGCCCCCTTCGAGCAGATAATCTTATAGGTTTTGCGGTATAAAAATATCCTAAAAACCAACCGATAAAACCTATGAGCAAGGCCATAATTAAATTTTTGAAAGATTGAGTAACAATATAACTATTGATTAGTAACATTAAAGTGCAAAAAACAGTAAGTAACAACATTATATTTGCTAGCCTTTTTGTGCCATTTAAAGTAATTAGTCCGAGTTCTATAGCTCTACTTCCTCCAGAAAGTTGAGCTCCTTCAAGCATAGTGGAATTTAAGCCAGCATTAAAATATTCATAATTTATTCCGTCAGTTCCATGTTTAACATCAAAATAATCATTAAATAAATTTGAAGATAAATGAAGAAAAACAACGCCAGCAATACATAAAATCAAAGATAATGGATTAAATAAGTTATCACCAAACGCTGCTAACATTGATGCTAGGGCAAATATTGGAAATAATGAAGCGCTGGTGAATCCACCTCTAGTAATAGCAAAAACCCATTTGATAAATTTGGTTGTAAATTTAATCGGAATTTTAACTTCCTCATCAATTGGAATTGTGATACCACAATAACCAGTTTGGGGGTTACTTTTTCCATTAGCAAATGTTGGTGTAATTTTTATTTTTGCGTTAAACCTAGAGCCATCTTTTCTTATAAAAAAGGTTTTGGTTGTATGTTCTCCATCTTTAGTGGCGCCTTTAAGCCAGGTTCCTACATTTTGGATTACGATTTCTCCAGCAGAAAATAATGACACTCTTTTTTTACCAATTAGCTCTTCCTTTGGGTACCCAAATAATTTTTCTCCATCAGCATTAATAGTTTCGATAACACCTTCTAAATCACATGTAATAACACTTTTCATCATTTATTTTTTTTTGCAAATCTATTAAATGTAATTACATTAAAAAAAGTAAATTATTTTTTTTTACAAACATAAATAGTTGATGACCCAAATAATTTTGGTTTAATTAAAACATCAGCAAATCCAACAGATTTTAAAATATTACTAAACTTTTTGCCCGATGGAAATAATTCAGCAGAGTTTAACAGATAGTTGTAAGCATATTTATCCTTTGAAAAAATACTTGCCATTAATGGGATATACGTTCTTGTGAAAAAAGAGTATAATAATCTAATTATTTTATTTTCTGGCACGGATGTTTCGAGAACAATAAGAGCCCCATTAGGTTTTAAAACTCTAAAGCTTTCACCTAGGCCTTTTTCTAAATCTTGAAAATTTCGAACACCAAAACCGATGGTTATGAGATCAAAAAAATTATCATTATAATTTAAATTTTCAGCATCTCCATTTTGAAGTGAAACCGATTTTTGAAGGTTCTTTTTTTTTATTTTTTTTCTTCCAATATTTAGCATTTGTTCAGAAATATCAACTCCTACAACCTGACAGTTTGGAATACTTCCAAGTTTGATGGCAATGTCAGCTGTTCCTGTGGCGATGTCTAGAGCCTTTGTAGGATTTAATTTTTTTGCTATTGAAAGAATATTGTTTTTCCACCTCTTGTGATTATTAAAAGTTATAATCCAATTTAGGAAATCATCTTCAAATTTTATCAAACATTTTTTCAATTTGATTTTTCTTTGAACCACGAGATCTTTGGTAAGGTTTTAACATCAAAAAATAGAGATATAAATTTACAATTAATTAACAATAACAATGCAGAGCAATTATTAAAATTGCAGCTACTATTTATTGAAACTTTAACTAATAGTATAAGATAAGAGTTGAATAAAAAAATAAAATTTTATTCAAAAATTTGAGGTCTTATGGTCTTATGAGATTAATAAAGCTATATAAGGGATACTTTTGTAGCAGCTTTTCCTTTTCTACCTTCTCCTTCCTCATACTCTACTTTATCCCCTTCTTTGATTGTTAGGTTTCCAAGTGCTGAATAATGAACGAATAGGTCTTCTCCAGTTTCATCATTAGTGATAAAACCATAACCTTTAGACTCATTGAAAAATTTTACTGTTCCTTTCATTTATGAATTAAATTTCAGCAAATGTAGTTTATATTATTAAAGTAAATGATGTTTTTTAATAATATTTT
>CABZIT010000022.1 GCA_902525795.1 uncultured Bacteroidota bacterium | reverse complement strand
GGTCTTTATTTTATTAAACCAACTAAAAGAAATTGATTTAGGTTCTGTACAAAAACAAAACGCATGGGATGGTTTTGTCTCTAATTCAAGTTCGAATTCCATAGTTGGTATTTTTAATAAAAAAATAGTTGCCTATGGAAGTATCGTTATTGAAAATAAAATTAGGGGAGAAGTTGCTGGTCATATTGAGGATATTGTAGTGGATAAAGAGGTCAGAGGAAAAATGGTCGGAGTTTCTCTAATTAAAGAATTAATTGAAATTGCGCAAAAAAAAGGTTGTTATCGAATAACTTTATTTTGTAAAGAAAAACTCGAAAAATTTTATTCTAGAAATGGATTTAAAGTTGATAGTATTTTAATGAAAAAATATATTAATTAAGTTATTTTTTTTTAACTCTCTTTAAATCAAGTGTGTTAATTGCATTAAGCTCCATTCCCGAAATATTTTTTGAAATAAATCTTACAATCTCATCATAAAATAATGGAACGATTACATATTTAGAGTTAACTATTGAATCTAATTTTTGATATTTTAAAATATTATTTTTTTCAATTTTTTCACTTACAATTTCATTATATATGGAATCGAAAAAATTATCTTTGAAATGTGTGTAATTAGGTCCATTTGGTGAAAGATTTTTACTGTAAAAAAGGGAAAGATAATTTTCTGCGCTTGGATAATCTGCAACCCAGCTTGCCCTAAAGAAATCTAATTTTCCGTTTGCTTTGGCCTCTCTTAGAGATGAGCCTGGAATTACTTCAATTGAAATATTAAATCCAATTTTTTCTAATTCTTTTTGAATGAATTCACAAAAGACTACATATTCGGGTGAAGTTGTAAGTTTTAAGTTTGGAATTTCATTTGTAATTTTCTTGTATTGATCGACATATTCTTTGGCTTTTTCAGGATTATATCGGTTATTCTCATTTATTTTATAACCTTGTAGTCCTATCGGAATAATCCCTCCATTTGCAGGTTTTCCAATTCCATTTCTTAAAAATCTGATCATTTTGTTTTTATCAAACCCAATATTTATTGCCTTTCGAATTAAAGGAGATTGAACTTCCTCTTTCGTTGAATTCATAAAAAAAGCGAGATATTCAGTGTTAAGAAAAGGTCCTTTAAGCATCTTAATGCTTTGTTTATATTTATTTTTTATATCTCCGTTAATTTCTAAAATTTCATCTTTAAATGAGCTGTCAATGCCTGAAATCATATCAATTTCGTCTTTAATTAATTGTAAAAGTTCACTTTGCTTTTCTGGTAAAAAAGTTATTGAAACGGCTTCGAGATAGGGAATTTTCACTCCTTTTTCATCTTTTTCAAAGTATTCATCATTTTTTCTTAGTACCAACTTAATATTTTCCTCCCATCTTTTAAACTTAAAGGGACCAGTACCAATAGGCGAAGATCTAAATTCTGTATTAGATGATTCAATGACTTTCTTTGGGACAACAGAGCAATATTTCATTGTTAATATTCCTAAAAAAGGATTATATGGCTGATGTAACACAATTTTAAAAATGGTATCATTGATAGCTTTGAAATTATCAACTTTATCAAAAACCCATTTTCCAGGAGAAGCATTGTTTGGGTCAATTAATCTTTCAAAACTATATTCAAAATCTTTAGCTCTGACATTTCTTTCCGTTAAATCAGGATGGGGGTGGAAAAATACATCATTTCGTAGAATGAATGTGTAAACTTTTCCGTCAGAGGATATATTCCAACTTTTAGCAATAGATGGTATCACCTCTAGTTTAGTATTTAAATCAACCAAGCCATTAAAAAGTTGATTAACAACCTTAATACTCGACAAGTCTTTGGCAAATATTGGATCTAAAGAATTTATATTTTTTGTTTCATTGTATCTAAAGACAGTTTTTTTATCAATTTCAATTTTATTTTCACACGAAAAGGCTAAAAAAAACACAAAAACAAGAGAAAATAACTCAATATTTTTCACCAACTTTTTTTTAATACTCGTAAATTTACAATCCTTTTAATTAATCAATGGAATCTGTTCAAAAAAAAGTAGCATTATCCACGCTAGGTTGTAAACTCAATTTTACTGAGACCTCAACAATTTCAAGATCTCTAACAAAAAATGGTTATACATTAACCCCATTTACCACCAAAGCTGACTTTTATATCATTAATACCTGTTCTGTTACTGAAAATGCAGATAGGAAGTTTAAAACTTATTTAAATAAAGCAAAAAAATTAAATCCAAAAGCAAAGAATATTGTTATTGGATGTTATGCTCAATTGAAACCTGAAGAAATTTCAAAAATCCCTGGTGTTCATCTAGTTCTTGGAGCAAATGAAAAATTTAATATTGTTAATTATTTAGATGCATTAAAAGTTGCATCTGAGCCAATAATTCATTCCTGTAATATCAATGAGGTTCATTCTTATGAGAGTAGTTTTTCAATTAATGATAGAACTAGGTCCTTTTTAAAAATTCAAGATGGTTGTGATTATAAATGTTCTTATTGTACAATCCCACTTGCCAGGGGAGTTTCAAGAAGCGATAGCTTGAAAAATATATTTAATAATGTCAGGTCAATTTCTCAAAATGGGATTAAAGAAATTGTTTTAACAGGAGTTAACATAGGAGATTTTGGAAAGGGTGAATTTGGTGATAAAAAACATAAACATACATTTTTAGCGCTTATAAAAGCTCTAGATCAGTATGAAGGAATCGACAGATTTAGAATTTCTTCAATTGAACCTAATTTATTGAAAAATGAAATAATTGATTTTATTTCTACTAGTAAAAGATTCGTTGCTCATTTTCATATACCACTGCAAAGTGGATCTGATAAGATTTTAGGATTCATGAGAAGAAGATATCAAAAAAAGCTTTATCAGAACAAAATAAATTCCATAAAAAGTAAAATGAAAGATGCATGTATTGGGGTAGATGTAATTGTTGGATTTCCGGGTGAAACTGAACATGACTTTATAGAGACTTACAATTTTTTACTGGATTTAAATATTTCATATTTACATGTTTTTACCTATTCAGAAAGAGAAAACACAGAATCGTCAAAAATGGATAATGTTATCACTGCCGAAATAAAAGCCAGAAGAAGTAAAATGTTAAGAACCCTTTCTGAAAAGAAAAAAAGAATTTTTTATGAATCTCAAATCAACAAAATTAAACATGTTTTATTCGAAGCTGAAAATAAATCAGGATATATTTACGGATTCACGGAAAATTATGTCAAGGTAAAAATTCCGTGGAATCCTTATTTAAGTAACAAGGTTATAAAGGTTAAATTAATCGAAATAGATGATGACGGGTTTATGAAGGCAAAAGTCAAAGAAAAAATTAAAGAAAAAGAAAGTTTATATTCTTATTCCAACTGGTAATAAAGCTTTAAATCTTCTGTTTTTTCTAATGAATTTCGTAATAACAGATGCGGTTGGGACAACTCTCACATTTTTTTCACTAATTATTGTCAAAACATTTGAAAGAAAATCCTCTGTAAACTGCTCTTTGTTTGACATTTCAGGAACAATTATCTTAGTAAGAAATATTTTTCTTTCTTGTAAAGAATATTCGATAATAGCTAAGCCATCATTAACTTTCACCTCAAATTGTCTAAGAAAATCATTATCTGTAATTTGCATGTAAATATATTTGGTCCCATTACAAAATTAAAAAAAATTTAATTAATGCTAAACTGATGTCTGATAATAAACAAAAAAATCATATCTATCTGATGCCTGGTTTGGCTGCAAATTCAAGAATTTTTGAAAATATAAAAATCCCTAATCCAAGATATCAACTACATAGGATTGATTGGATTAGACCCAAGTTAAATGAAGATTTAAAGAATTACTGCAAGAGATTATCAAGAAAAATTAATCATAAAAATGTTATATTATTGGGAGTTTCTTTTGGAGGAATAATTGTACAAGAGTTAAGTAAAATTGTAGAGACAAAAAAAGTTATCATTGTTTCTAGTGTAAAAAGTCACAAAGAATTTCCCAAACTTTTTCAATTTGCAAAGGATTATGGTCTGGATAAGCCCATTCCATATTCACTTTTCGATAGTCTCATAAAAAATTCTGTAAAGTTAAAACTTAATAAATTTTACAAAAGAATAGATTTAGCTGAGAAATACTTAACCGAAAGAGAAGAATATTATCTCAAGTGGGCAGTAGATAATTTATTAAGATGGAAAAACGATGGTGTAAAACCTAATTTAATTCATATACACGGAACAAAAGATAAAATATTTCCAATTAAAAATATAGATAATTGTATTAAAGTTGAAGGAGGGAATCATGAAATGATAATTATCAGAGCTAAATGGTTTAATGAAAATTTAGAAAATATAATATCAACCAACTAACGCCTTCTAAAACCACCTCTATTGTAGTGCTGATTTGGCATATTTCCTCTTTTCATTTGATTTTTCATCATTTTAATTTGCTCTGTTAGCATTCCCTGTTTATCAAGCTCTTGTGCCTCTTTCAAAAGTTTTTGTGCTTCAATTTTTCTTCTTTTTGTAAAAAGGATACCTGAAAGATTTAGCTTTGCCATGGCGAGATCATGATCCATGTTTAGTCCTAAATCGATAGCATTTCTGAAAAACTTTTCTGCCTGATTCATGTTGGTCTGAGAAATGATGAGTCCTCTCATGTAATTATAATAACCTTGTTGTTTTGTAATCAGTGCAGATTTGGGATTTCGGATTTTATTCAACCATTTTTCAGCACCAATCATATTTTGTTTTCTTAATTGGAAAAAGGCAAGTATTAAAAATTCGTTTTTAAAATAGATTAGCAGAAAGAATAATGAAAAGAATACATACATAATACCATTTCCAATAAAACCTTCATAAAATTGATAAACTGAAAAGACAATTAAAACTGCAACAATTACTAACTTGAATTTTTTGTTAAACACTTATTAAAAATTTATTGTGGCTAAAATAAAAAAACAATTTTAATAATATATATAAATGGTTTGTTTAACTAAAAACTCTTTGTATATTTGCCCGCGATTTAATCATTTTTATGAGCAAAAGAACCTACCAACCATCCAAACGTAAAAGAAAAAACAAACACGGTTTTCGTGAAAGAATGGCTTCTGCTGCAGGAAGAAAGGTTCTTTCCAGGAGACGTGCAAAAGGAAGAAAAAAACTTTCTGTTTCATCCGAAAAAAGTCCAAAATAAAATGATTAACAATTGTTAATATTTAGTCAGGTGTTACTTTATGTAACACCTTTTTTTTTATTTTTTTGATTAGTACATTTAACAAACTTTTTTGATGCCCAAAGATACTAGCCTTAAATCAATTTTAATTATCGGATCTGGTCCAATTATTATCGGTCAAGCTTGTGAGTTTGATTATTCGGGATCCCAAGCCTTGCGTTCACTAAAAGAAGATGGAATTGAAACCATATTAATTAATTCTAATCCAGCAACTATAATGACGGACCCTGTAATGGCAGATTATATTTATCTTCTTCCGCTAAACACATCCTCAATAATTGAAGTCTTAAAAAAACATCAAAATATTGATGCTGTTTTACCAACTATGGGTGGGCAAACTGCACTAAACTTGTGTATAGAGGCTGATGAAAAAGGTATTTGGGATGATTTTAGTGTGAAAATTATTGGGGTTGATATAAGTGCAATAAATATAACAGAGGATAGGGAAAAATTTAGAAATCTGATGCTTGAGATAGGCATCCCTATGGCACCACAAGAAACAGCAACTTCTTATTTGAGAGGAAAAGAAATAGCACAAAAGTTTGGTTTTCCTTTAGTTATTAGGGCTTCTTTTACTCTGGGAGGGACAGGTGCTTCGTTTGTGTATGAAGAAAAAGATTTTGATGAATTATTAACTAGAGGTCTGGAAACATCACCTATTCATGAAGTTATGATTGATAAAGCTTTGATTGGATGGAAAGAATATGAATTGGAGCTCTTAAGAGATTCAAATGATAATGTTGTTATTATATGTTCGATTGAAAATATGGATCCCATGGGAATTCACACTGGTGATTCAATTACAGTTGCTCCTGCGATGACACTAAGTGATACTTGTTATCAACGGATGAGGGATATGGCAATTAAAATGATGAGAAGTATAGGCGATTTTGCAGGTGGTTGTAATGTTCAATTTGCTGTTAGTCCTGACGAGAAAGAAGAAATTATAGCTATTGAAATTAATCCGCGTGTTTCCAGATCTTCAGCCCTCGCGAGTAAAGCTACTGGATACCCAATTGCAAAAGTAGCTGCTAAACTTGCTATCGGATATAATCTAGATGAGTTACAAAATCAAATTACAAAATCAACATCAGCTCTATTTGAGCCTACGCTTGATTATGTAATTGTAAAGATTCCTAGATGGAATTTTGACAAATTTGAAGGTAGTGATAGAAGATTAGGTCTTCAAATGAAAGCAGTAGGAGAGGTTATGGGTATTGGTCGATCATTCCAGGAAGCCCTTCATAAAGCTACACAATCTCTTGAAATTAAAAGAAACGGACTTGGAGCAGACGGTAAAGAAGTAAAAGATTACGAAACAATTATTTCAAAATTATCGATAGCCTCATGGGACAGAGTTTTTGTTATATATGATGCAATTCAATTAGGAATACCTTTAAGCAGAATTTATGAGCTAACAAAAATTGATATGTGGTTTTTAAAACAGTACGAGGAGCTGCATATTTTAAAAAATGAAATATCTAAATATAAAATTGATACTCTCCCAAGAAACTTACTTTTAGAAGCCAAACAAAAAGGGTATGGTGATAGACAAATTGCACATATTTTAAGATGTTTAGAAAGCGAAGTTTATAGCAAGAGGAAAGAAATGAATGTAAACAGAGTTTATAAATTGGTTGATACTTGTGCAGCAGAATTTAAGGCATTTACCCCTTACTATTATTCTACTTTTGAAAATGAGATTGAATCTAAAGATGGTACTAGATTTTCAGAAAATGAAAGCCAAGTTTCCGAAAAGAAAAAGATAATTGTATTGGGTTCAGGACCAAATAGGATTGGACAGGGAATTGAATTTGATTATTGTTGTGTGCATGGAATATTAGCAAGCTCTGAATGTGGATATGAAACCATCATGATCAATTGTAACCCAGAGACTGTCTCAACTGATTTCGATATTGCTGACAAACTATACTTTGAGCCTGTATTTTGGGAACACATTTATGATATTATTCAACACGAAAAACCTGAAGGAGTTATTGTTCAGCTAGGTGGTCAAACCGCATTAAAACTAGCCGAAAAATTAGAAAGATATGGAGTCAAAATTATAGGTACAAATTATAAATCATTAGATTTGGCAGAAGATAGAGGTTCATTTTCAACTCTTCTGAAAAAAAATAAAATTCCTTATCCAAAGTTTGATACTGCATCAACTGCAGAAGAGGCACTTGCAGTTGCTGAGAAACTAGATTTTCCAATACTGGTTAGACCCTCCTATGTGCTTGGTGGTCAGGGAATGAAAATTGTTATTAATAAAGAAGAATTAGAAGAGCATGTTATTGATCTTTTAAGAAAAATTCCTGATAATAACCTATTGCTAGATCATTATTTAGATGGTGCAATAGAAGCTGAAGCTGATGCTATTTGTGATGGAGAAGATGTGTATATCATTGGGATCATGGAGCACATTGAACCATGTGGAATTCACTCGGGAGATAGTAATGCTTGCTTACCTCCTTTTAATTTAGGAGATTTAGTAATCCAACAAATTAAAGATCATACAAAAAAAATTGCAAAAGCTTTAAATACAGTTGGTTTAATTAATGTTCAGTTTGCGATAGTTAATGATAAAGTTTATATAATTGAAGCTAACCCTAGAGCATCTAGAACCGTACCATTTATTTCTAAAGCTTTTCAAGAGCCATATGTAAATTATGCAACTAAAGTCATGTTAGGAATAAACAAGGTTAAAGATTTTGACTTTAAGCCAACTTATAAAGGCTATGCAATTAAGGAACCAGTATTTTCATTCAGTAAATTTCCTAATGTAAATAAAAAACTAGGACCAGAAATGAAAAGTACAGGGGAAAGCATCTTATTTATAGATAATCTTCAAGATGATAAATTTTATGATTTATATTCAAGAAGAAAAATGTATTTAAGTAAATAGCTTAATTCATCATTCAAATTTTTAAAATTTAATTGTAAATTGACTTTGTGGAAATATTCATAATAGCTTTATTGGTTACTGTTGTTTTAATATTAATTTATTTAATGTTTAAGATTAAATCATCAAACAAATCAATCGAAGCATCAGATCTTTTAAATTTCTCAAATAACCTTAACACGCAGATACAAGAAATTAGGAAAGAAATTGATTCAAATTCAAAAGATAACAGAGCAGAAATAGAATCCAAGCTAAATAATATTAATAAACAATTAAATGATTACCATAAGTCATCCGCTGAGTCAATTACACAACAATTTAAAGAATCTAATAAAGTGATTAAGGATGTTACATCAGAGCTGGAAAAGATAAAAGGTACTAATGAACAAGTATTAAGTTTCGCTAATCAAATGAAAACTTTAGAAAAAATTCTTGGAAATCAAAAACAAAGAGGAGTTCTTGGGGAAATTCAATTGGAAAACTTACTAGCGAATGTTCTTCCTCCTGAGCTGTTTCAAATGCAATACACATTTTCAAATAAAGAAGCAGTAGATGCCATTGTAAGAGTTGGAGATTTTATAATTCCAATCGATGCTAAATTTTCTCTTGACAATTATAATAAAATGATTGAATCTAGTAAAAAAGAGGAGTTAACGGAATTAGAAAAAAAATTTAAGGCAGATATTAAATCAAGAATTGATGAAACTTCTAAATATATTCGGCCAAATGAAAAAACAACAGATTATGCATACATGTTTATCCCTGCTGATGGTTTGTACCAAGATCTACTAAATAGCAGGGTTGGATCATTAAAAATTAATCAAAGGGATCTTGTCAATTACGCCTATGAAAAAAAGGTCATGATTGTTTCCCCTATGAGTCTTTTCCCAATGCTGCAAATTACTGTTAAAGCCTTACACAACATGAAGATTGAGGATTCAATTAACGATATAGTTAAAAACGTGGAGAAGTTATCCAATCATTTAAATGCATACAAAACATATCATGACAAGCTTGGTAATACACTAGGAACTGCGGTAAATCACTTTAATGATAGCTCCAACGAGTTCAAAAAAATTGATAAGGATATTATTAAGATTTCAGGATCTTCATCCATCGACTTTCAGTCTAATATGATTGAAAAGCCTGAAAATAATTAACTATTAATCTTTCCAGTAATAAAATTTGAAGTTCTTTCAAACGAAACTTTAAATAGTAACCCGAATATTAAAGTTGAAAGAAATGTATTTCTAAAAAATGGTAGTGCGGCTTCATAACACATTAGCAAACCTGCAAAACTTTTTGGATACCAGTTTGAAAGAATCCAAACCCCAAAGTTTGAAGTTAGAAAAAAGATCAGTGAGGCAATGAACAAGTTAAGTATACTTATTCTGTTTATTTTCCTAGAAAAAAAATAAACAAAAATTAAGGGTAAATAAGTATTAAAGTTAGGAATAAAACCAAGAATCAAATCCGATATGAGAATTATCGAAATTGGAGCTATAAATGCTAAATTTTTATCTTTAAAATACAAACTGCCAAATAAAGTGATAGCAATCACAGGAGAGAAGTTTGGTGGTAGTGGAAGAATTCTGGATAAAATTCCAAAAAAAATTATAACAAATACTAAGTTTCTATTTATGTTATTGATATTTCTTAACATATTATTCAATATACATTTCTTTATTTAAATGTTCAAATCTAAAGTTGTCATCAAAGAAATTAACATTTGGAAACCTTGTGGATGTGATTTCCTTTGAATTAATCAAATCTAAAGCAAAGTTGAGTAAAGGCTCACTTTCATCTCCAATTTCACCCATATTTGCTGGAAATTCTTGCAAAAGATAATTTGGCTGTAATCCATCATAATAATCTGTATTGCCAACAGCATTTAGGATTTTAAATACAAGTGTTTGAAGTGCATAATTATGTGTAGGATTAATATTTTCAATTGAAAAATTCTCAGAATCGTAAAGAGTCAGTGATCCTTGGTATTTTCCATATGTTGTTTCTCCTATGTGTATAACATCGATATATGGATTCAAAGAATTTATAACAAGTTCACTTGCTGATGCTGTACTTTTTGAGGTAAGTATGTAAATTTTATTTAGATATAAGCTATTATCATATGTCTGAAATCTTCTAATTAAATTTTCAGGGTTATTGTTTAACCAAAATTCTTGGATTTCACTATTCCATTGGTCTGAGCAAAAAACTTCTTGATTAAATTGACCAGTTACAAGAGACGATAAAAATACCGCATTATCAATTGCACCTCCTGGGTTATATCTCAAATCAAGAATTAAATTCTGTATATTATTTGATTTAAATTCAGAGAAAATACTATTTAAATTATTTTCAAAATTTGTTAAAAAGCGATTATACATTAAATAACCGATCTTTGATTGGTTGTTGTTAAATATTTTTGATAAAAAGATTGGGTTTTTTTCTAAAGAAATTTTTGTTAAATATATATCAATTTCATTTGATTCAATTATATCATCACTTATTGTTTCTGAATTGTTATCTAAATAATTTGCAAAATTGACAGAGTATGAATCAAGATTTAATAAATCTAAATAGTTATCAATATTAAGAATAGTATTATTAATTCCAACAAAAATATCTCCTCTATTAATTCCATTTTCATCTGCAGGTGATTGAGGATGAACATATCTTACAAATCCATAAATATTAAAAGAAGAGTTAGGAACATAAGCTAATCCGAACTCCATTCCATTAGAAATTGAGATTCCTTGTTGTGATTGTTGTAATTCTGCATAGTTATCAACTATATAGCTATACTTATCAATATTTTGTCTTTCATATATTAGAGATTCAAATAAATCTTCGGGTCTAGTAAAACTGTTTAAATAAGAAGCATAATCATCCGAGTTATCGAACCTATCATTTGATAAATCGCTAATTTCTTGCTTATACAAGTACATTAGATTCATTCCTTTCCAAATAAAATCATTTATCTCACTAGCATATGCACGATTATCATCAAAGTCTTCAAAACAACTGGAAAATAGTAATGAGGCAAAAAAAAGTAAGAAAATTTTTTTTAATAAATGCATACTAAAAATTACTTATATCCCTGTGTAATTACTTGGTTTTATTTTTTTTAGTTCTAGTTTTACAGATTCTTTCACATCAAGGTTTTCAATGAATTTTTCAATATTATTTTGATCGATTTTTTTACCTGTTCTTGTTAAATTTTTGAGCGCTTCATAGGGTTGTGGGTAATTTTCTCTTCTGAGAATAGTTTGTATTGCTTCGGCTACAACTGCCCAATTATTTTCTAGATCTTCATTAATTGTTTTTTTATTAACCTCAATTTTATTTAATCCTTTGTTAATCGAATTCAATGCAATCATGGTGTGGGCAAATGGAACACCTAAATTTCTCAAAACAGTACTGTCAGTTAAATCTCTTTGTAATCTTGAAATTGGTAATTTTCTGGAAAGAAATTCAAATATACTATTTGCAAAAGATAAATTTCCTTCACTATTTTCAAAATCTATAGGGTTTACTTTATGTGGCATCGCAGAACTTCCAACTTCATTTTTACTAACTCTTTGAGTGAAATAGCCCATTGATATATATTGCCAAATGTCTCTGTTAAAATCGATTAAAATATTATTGATTCTTTTTAAATTATCAAAAATTGCTGCCAAATGATCATAGTGATCAATTTGGGTGGTTGGAAAAGAATGCTTTAGATGTAATTTTTTTTCTATAAATTTTTTAGAAAATTCTAACCAGTCATATTTTGCATAAGCCACGATATGAGCGTTGAAATTTCCTGTTGCTCCTCCAAACTTTGCAGAGATGGGAATTTTTTTTAGTAAACTTAATTGTTCATCGATTCTTACTTTAAAAACATTTAACTCTTTTCCTAGTTTGGTTGGTGAAGCTGCTTGCCCATGGGTTCTGGATAACATTGGAATATTGTTCCACACTTTTATTTTATTATCAAGAGCTTCTATAATCTTTTCTATTTTATCATAATACAATTTTTGTAAAACATCTTTTAAAATCAAGGGAATTGCTGTATTATTGACATCTTGAGAGGTCAATCCAAAATGAATAAATTCTGAATACTCACAGATTTTTAAGTCATTAAATTTTTGTTTGATAAAATATTCTACAGCTTTGACATCATGATTAGTTTTTTTTTCAATTAATTTTACATCTAAAGCATCTTTTACATTAAAATCTGAATAAATTTCCCTTAATTTTGAAAAATAAGTCTTGTTGAAATTCTTTAACTGAGGAAGATCAAACTCACAAAGAGATATAAAATATTCTATCTCAACTTTTATTCTGTGTTTAATTAACGCACTCTCAGAAAAATAATCCTGCAACTCAGATGTTATAGTTGCATACCTACCATCGATTGGTGAAATAGCATTTAAATTAAATTCTGACATATAATTATATGTTAAAGAATGGCAAAGTTAACCAATTATTTATTTTAATTATTAATTTTATCCCCTTGAAAAATAATAAATTGTATTTAAGTCTAAATTCTCTGTTCAAGCAAACTTTTCTTTCTCTTAAGGGAAAGTGGTTTCAGGCAATCTGTATTTTTTTAGTTGCAGGTATATTTCAAGCTCTGATTCAATCAATTCCTGCGGTTGGTGGTATTCTTGGTTTTATTATTAGTGGCCCTATAACTGTTGGTTATTCTGTCTACTCCTTAAATATTGTGAATGATAACTTTCCTAAAGTTGAAAATATTCTAGAAGGATTTAAATTTAATTTTGGTAATAATCTTTTAGCATACCTAATTATTACATTGATTGTAATTTTTGTAGGTTTTTTAATCCTATTTGTATTTTGCAGTATCAACTTTTTATTGTTTTTGCTTTATTTGGATTTTTTCTTCAGTCAATCCTTCGAAGCATTTACTATTAATTATGATTGGAATGCTCTTTTGACACCCTTTAAATTATTTTCTTTTGAAAGTGATTTTTTTGATTTAATATTTTTTGTTTTTTTTCTTATTGCTAGTTTTTGTTTTTCAATAATAATTCCTTTTATAATTGCATCTCTTCCATACTCTATGACTTTTCTTATAATGGCTGAAGATTACTCAATTGATGCCTGGGAGGCAATTCAAAAAAGTAGAAAAATGATGAAAGGATTTAAAAGAAAATTCTTAATTCTTCAAATAGTTTTAGTGATCATAGCTGTTTTAATTTCAATATTCACTGTATTTATAGGATTATTATGGTTTATTCCACTGAGTTATGTAATAACAGCTGTTTTTTATCATCAAATCAAGAAGCAGGGTTAATTATTCTTAATAGATCTGTTTAGAACTTTATATTCTTCATAACATTCACTAATAGCGTCTAAAATTTGTAAGTCATTTGCATTTTTAATAAAATCCTGTGAATAATTACATTGATTGATAAGCATTTCTAAATCATTTTTATCAATATTCAAAAATTCAATTAGCATTTCCCTATCAAATCTATTAACTAGGGCATTTCTAATTTGGTTGTCTTCCTTCATTCTTCTTAATTTTCTTAGCTGATTAGGTTCTTTTCCAAAAATATTATATAAGAAATCTACAGGGTTGAAAATAGCATTCAGAGCTTTTGTAACTGCGCTTTCTGGTCTCACACTGGATTCATATCCAACATTTGGTAAACCAGAAATACTATATCTGTAATTATTATTTATGGGTACTTGTTTAATATCAATTTCAAGAAATCCCGTTAATTTTAACTCAGAAACTACTACCTCTTCTAAAGCTAATGCCATTTCAGTAAGTTCAATTGTAGTATTTGACCCAAATTTAATCCAATCATTCGTTACTCTAACTTTGATTGATTTGAATCCTAGATAAGAAAAATGCAATGTATCATCAGCTTGAACCCTTATTTCAAATTCTCCTCTAATGTTGGTTGAAGTGCCAATGACTTTATTTAGGTTTACAATGTTGACATTTTCAAGTGGCTTTGATGTTTTAGAATTTAATATGACTCCCTTCACAGAGGTCATTTCTTGAGCACCTGCAGAAAGACAAACAAAAAAAAATAAAAAAAATAATTTATTCATGTGTTAAAAATACTTTTTTCTAAAAACAAGTTATGAATTTGCATTGAATTGCTTAATTAAAAAAAATACAAGTTTTTTAACGGCAATTGCTCTGTGAGCAAGTAAATTTTTTTTGTCTATATCCATTTCTGCAAAAGTTAATTTTTGACCTGTTGGAATAAAAACAGAATCATATCCAAATCCTTTATCTCCTTTTTTTTCTTGTGCTATGTCTCCATTACAAATACCTTCAAAATTTTTTATTTTACCATCAATAATTAACGAAATTATTGTTACAAATCTTGCTTTTCTGTTTGATTTGTTTTTCATCAATTTTAATAACTTGTTTATATTATCCATATTATCCGCATTTCTACCAGCAAATCTTTTCGAATGAACTCCTGGTTTTCCTCCAAGTTCTTCAACTTCTAAGCCTGTATCATCAGCAAAACAAATTCTACCAGTAATTTTATAAATCTCAGAAGCTTTTTTGACAGCATTTTCTAATATTGTTTTTTTGTCTTCAACCACTTCTTTAAAATGATTAATGTCTTCTAGGCTTAAAATTGTAATCTTTTTCGGAAGTAAATTTTTTACCTCTACCAATTTATTCTTATTATGTGTTGCAAATAATATTTCCATTAGTGATTATGATAAGGAATATTTTTAATCACAGTTAACGCTCTATAAATTTGTTCGATTAATATGACCCTTGCCATATCATGAGTAAATGTAAGTTTTGATAAAGATATTTTTTTTTGAACTGTTTTTTTTAATTCTTTATTAAACCCATATGCACCCCCAATAATGAAAACAATTTTCTTAGAACTGTAGAGAAATTTTTCTTGTATAAACTTAGAAAACTTGATTGTTTTATACACATCTCCTTTTTCGTCTAGTAGAATATTGATATCATTTTTTGATAATTGATTTATTATCAAATTGGATTCATAATCAACATTAAACTTATTCTTTTTAGTTTTATTTTTATTATGAATTTTAAATAAATCTATATCTGCTAAATGTTTTATTTTTTTGATATAATTGTTAACTAATATTTCTATATTACTATTTTTCTCACTACTTATATATATTATTTTAAAATTCATATAAAATCAATATTGTATAGATAATAAAGTATTAGGAATATTCGATAAATTTAATTACTTTTTTTTCAATGAGTTATTATGTAGAAGTAATCTTACCTATTCCCCTTGATCAAAAGTTTACATATTTTGTTTCAAAGCAGGAATTTGATTTCATAAAGCCTGGAATGCGTATTATCGTTCCTTTTGGAAAATCAAAATTTCTAACCGCAATTGCTTATTCTGTTCATCAAGAGTTTGAAGGATCCTTTGAATTGAAATCAATTCATCAAATTATCGATAATAGCCCGGTTGTAAATGAAGATCAAATAAAATTTTGGGATTGGATTTCAAATTACTATATGTGTCCCATAGGTGATGTTTTAAAGGCAGCTCTTCCAAGTAATTTATTGCTTCAGAGTGAAACGGTTATTTCTATCAATCCTAAGGCGAAGATTAATAAATCAGAACTCAATGACTCTGAATATTTATTAATGGATGCTCTAGAAATAAATAATCAGCTTTTAGTGGACCAGGCTTCGGCAATAATAACTAAAGAAAATGTTTTTAAAATTATTAATACTTTAAGGGAAAAAGGCTTTCTTTTGATTGAAGAAAAAACATACTCAAAGTATAGTATAAAATATGCTAAGTATGTCAGATTAAAACATAGTGTTAAGGAAAAAAATATCTATGAACTGATCAGAAAATCAATAAATCAACAACTTTTTTACGAGCATTACAAACAATTAAAAATAAACTCAAATGACGATATTAAAATTTCTGAGTTTAAGCCATTAAAATCTTCATATGTATCAATATTAAAAAGAATGGAAGAAAAAGGGATATTTGAAATTTTTGAAAAAGAGGTGAAAAGAAATATCATGCTTGGAAATTCAAAACCAGATAAAATAGTTTTGAGCGAATTGCAAAACAAAGCACTAGATAAAATTAATCTGAAATTTAAATCAAATAATATTGTCCTTTTTAAGGGTGTAACATCGTCGGGAAAAACAGAAATATACATTAGTTTAATAAAAAAATATTTAAAGCAATCAAATCAAATTTTATTTTTAGTTCCAGAGATAGCTTTAACCACCCAGTTGGTTACTCGTTTGAGTAAGTTTTTTTCCAAAAATTTAATTGTTTATCATTCCGGCCTCAATATTAATCAACGAGCAGAACTTTGGAATGATCTAATTTCCACAAATAAAACAAAAATAATTATCGGTGCTAGATCATCCATTTTTTTGCCTTTTACTAATCTCAAGTTGATAATAGTTGATGAAGAGCATGAAGTTTCCTATAAACAATTTGATCCGTCTCCTAGATATAATGCGAGAGACGCATCAATTATTTTATCTAATATCCATGGTGCTAATATTTTATTTGGAACTGCTACACCGTCACTAGAAAGTTATTTGAATGCAAAGATTGCAGATAAGTTTGCCTATGTTGAATTAAACCAACGCTATAAAAATATTCCTATGCCGGAAATTCAGTTAGTTGACATGTTAGAGAAAATGAATAATCACAAAAAATATGGGTTATTTTCTGATATTTTACTTCAAAAAATTAAATTAGTTAAAGAGCAAGGTAAGCAAACCATATTATTTCAAAACAGAAGAGGTTACTCTCCAGTATTAGAATGTAATTCTTGTCACCACATACCTAGATGTATAAATTGTGATGTAAGTCTCACATTGCATTTATCAAAAAATTCATTAAAATGTCATTATTGTGGGTTTGAGGAAAAATCAATTGATAATTGCATGAAATGTGGCAGTAAAGATATGATTTCCAAGGGATTTGGAACAGAGCAAGTGGAATTAGAGTTAAAAGATTTTTTTGCAGATTTGAGAGTTGCAAGATTAGATCATGATACAACAAGGGGAAAAAATAGTTACAAGAGAATCATTCAATCTTTTGAAAATTCAGAATTTGATGTTTTAATAGGAACACAAATGGTTACAAAAGGATTAGATTTTAAAAATGTAAATCTTGTAGGAATAATGAATATTGATAATTCATTAAATTTTCCTGATTTTAGGTCTTATGAGCGATGTTTTCAATTGGTTCAACAGGTTTCGGGTAGATCAGGTAGATCTGATGTAAAAGGAGAAGTAATTATACAAACCAATAACCCTAATAATAAAATACTGCAAAAAATCATTTATGGAAATGAAACTGATTTCTACCATGAACAAATACTGGACAGAGAAAGATTTAAATATCCTCCTTACTTAAAACTCATAAAAATTACATTTAAACATCAAAATATTAATAAGGTAAATAATTCTTCTCAGTGGTTTCATAGAAGAGTTTACCCATATTTTAAATCTAATATACTTGGTCCTGAGTTTCCATATATCTCAAGAATCAGAAATAAATATTTGAAGAGTGTCTTAATAAAAATACCTAAAGATTATTCGTTATCAGGTGTAAAAAATATAATTAAAAAATCAATTAATTCCTTGCAGTCAATTTCAGAATTTAGGCCTGTAAGGATTATTGTAGATGTTGATCCATATTAATTTTTTAATATGCCTCTTTTACTTCTAAAAATAGTGAGTAAAAAATTATCAAAACATCAGAAAATTATATATTTTTGCACGCATTAATAAAAAAACTAATAATGAATCATTACGAAACTGTTTTCATTTTAAATCCCGTTTTGTCTGATGAGCAGACAAAGGAAACAGTCCTAAAATATGAAAAGTTTTTAACATCCAAAGGTGCTAAATTTGTTTCAAAGGAGGATTGGGGTTTAAAAAAACTAGCTTACCCAATCCAAAATAAAAAAAGTGGTTTTTATTACTTATTTGAGTATACTGTTGATCCAAATGTTATTTCCGATCTTGAGCTTGAATTTAGAAGAGATGAAAGGTTCATGAGATACTTGACTGTAAAACTGGATAAGCATGCAGCTGACTGGGCTGTAAAAAGAAGAGAAAGAAGTAAAACTAAAAAAGCATAATTATGTCAACAATTCAAGAAGAAGCATCGGGAAAAAAAAGTGGAGAAATTAGATATTTGACTCCACTTGATATTGATAACTCTACTGTTAAAAAATATTGTAGGTTTAAAAAATATGGAATCAAATATATTGATTATAAAGATTCAGATTTTTTAATGAAATTTATCAATGAACAAGGAAAGCTTTTACCAAGGAGAATTACTGGAACCTCGTTAAAGTATCAAAGAAAAGTTTCTGTTGCAGTAAAAAGAGCAAGACACCTTGCACTTTTACCATATGTAGCAGATCTTTTAAAATAAAATTTATCAATATGGAAATTATTTTAAAAAAAGACGTTGAGGGCGTTGGATTCAAAGATGATATTGTTGAAGTCAAAAATGGTTTTGGGAGAAACTTTTTGATTCCAAATGGTTCAGCTATTCTTGCAACTCCATCTGCTAAAAAAGTTTTAGCTGAAAATATAAGGCAAAGGGTAGTCAAGGACAAAAAAATTATTGAAGACGCAAAAGAGTTAGAAAAAACTATCTCAAAAATCAAAATTAAGATTAAAGCTAAAGTAGGTGTGGGGGTTAAATTATTTGGTTCAGTTAACAACGGTGATGTTTCAAAAGAATTATCAAACAACGGAGTTGAATTAGATAAAAAGTCCATTATAATTAGTGGTAATAATATTAAGCAGTTAGGCTCATACAAAGCTAAAATAAGACTACATCGTGATGTGATATTTGAAGTTCCATTTGATATTGTTGCAGAAAAAAAATAGTTTTTGGTCTCAAGCAAGTTTTAAAACACCTGCAATTTGTAGGTGTTTTTTTTTAAAATTAATTAAATTTATGTCATGCAGAAGCCACTTCCAGCAAAAGGAACTCAAGACTTTGAATCATTACAGATTTATAAGAGAAATTATATTCTGGATGTAATTAAAAAAAATTTCACTAGGTATGGGTATTTTCCTTTGGAAACTCCAAGTTTTGAAAAAACCTCAACATTATTGGGTAAATATGGTGATGAGGGTGAGCGTTTGATATTTAAGATATTAAAATCAGGAAATTTTTTAAAAGGGTTAAACTCCGCTGAATTAGATTTTGAAGATTTATCAGGTCTTGGAAATAAAATTTGTGATAAAGCTTTGAAATATGATCTAACAGTACCGTTTGCTAGATACGTATCTCAAAATTTTAATGAATTAATATTTCCTTTTAAAAGGTCACAAATTCAAAATGTTTGGAGAGCAGATAAACCTCAAAAGGGAAGATTCAGAGAGTTTTTACAATGTGATGCTGATGTCATTGGTTCTAAATCTCTTATGCAAGAAATTGAATTTATTTATTTATTCGATAATGTATTCAATGATCTCAATTTGAATGGTTGTATTATAAAGTTAAATAATAGGAAACTATTGTTAGGTTTATGTGAAATCTTGGAATGTCAAGATAAGTTTTCAATATTGGTTAATCAGTTGGACAAACTTGACAAACTTGAAAGCAGCAAAATAAAAGATAATCTAAAAATAAAGGGATTTTCCTCAGCTCAAGTTGATTCAATTTTTGATTTAATATCAAAAACAAAAAATCTTAGTTCAAATATGGATTTTTTCAAGAAATTCTATGAAAAATCGAGTATTGGTGTTCAAGGTCTAAGTGAACTGGAGTTTATTTTTAATCATTTTTCAAAGCAAAAGCTTTTAATATCAAATCTGGTTTTTGATATTTCATTGGCTAGAGGAATAGATTATTATACTGGAGTTATTTTCGAAGTAGTTCAAAAAGATAAAAGTTTTGGTTCTATTGCAGGAGGTGGTAGGTATGATAATTTAACAGAAATATTTGGATTAAATGAAACAAGCGGTATTGGAATTAGTTTTGGTTTAGATAGAATATTTTTAACGTTGGATGAATTAAAGTTATTTCCTGAGTTTAAGAGCAAAATGGTAAAAGTATTGTTCACAAATTTTGGAACTGATTATTATGAAGATATAATTAAATTTACTAATGCATTAAGAAACGCGGATATTATAGCTGATTTCTATCCTGATTCTATACCACTAAAAAAACAGTTAAAATATGCAAACCAAAAGGAAATACCATTCGTTATTTTATATGGTGAAGAGGAAAGAAAAAGTAAGTTCCTGAAACTAAAGAACATGAAAAGTGGGAATGAAAAAGAATTGTCACTTGATCAAATAATATCAAAATTTAAAAAAACAGTTATACTGTAATAGTATAACCGCTATGTTGTTGTTGTAGCGAGACCGAGATTTGAACTCGGGACCTCCGGGTTATGAATCCGACGCTCTGACCAACTGAGCTATCTCGCCCTTTGAAATTGTTGCCAAATATAAAGTTATAATCTTTTTTATTCAACTTATGCTAATAAATTATTTACCTATTTTTTTAATTTGAAAAGAATAAATGTATATATTAACGCTCATCAAATTAAACTAACATGAGCGATAGAGTAAAATTTGAAATGGAATTTCCTATAAAAGCTTCTCAAAAGCTATTATTTCAGTATTTATCAACTCCATCAGGATTATCTGAGTGGTTTGCAGATAATGTTAATTCAAGAGGAGAAAT
>CABZIT010000021.1 GCA_902525795.1 uncultured Bacteroidota bacterium | reverse complement strand
TGCCGCTTTAAAATCTTTTGAAGCTGCGCAACTTTCTTTGCAATCACAGGAGGTTGCTTTTCAAAATTCACAAGAAAGATTTATAATTGGAGCCTTAAATTCTTTTGATTTGGAACAATCCAGATTACGATTGGTAAATGCCAGATCGTCATTAATTAATGCTAAATATGATTTTATATTTAAAACAAAAGTATTAGATTTCTACCTCGGCAAAAGATAAACTTCGTGTCATTAATTTTAAATATTGAAACATCAACTACTAACTGTTCAGTGTCTATCTCTGAAAATGATGAAATAATTGTATCACAGGAAAAAGATTTTGAGCACTATTCGCACTCTAAAGTTTTACATGTTTATATTACTGAACTATTTAGTAAATCAGATTTGGAAATTAATGATATTACGGCCGTATCAATCTCTGAAGGCCCTGGCTCATATACAGGTTTAAGAATAGGTTCTGCGACAGCTAAAGGAATTTGTTTTGCTCTTAAAATACCATTGATTGCTATTGATACAATGGATATTTTGGCAAAAAAAATAAAATTACCAAAGGGATATATTATTCCCAATATGGATGCAGGTAGAAATGAAATTTATTTTTCTGTATTTAATCGAACTTACCAAAAAATTCAACCTACAAATTTTAAAGAATTAAAAACAAAATCTTTTAAAAAATATCTTGATTCTGAATTAGTACATTTTGTTGGCAATGCAAACAACAAATTGAAAAAATTTTTGAACTCTGATAATGCAATTTTTTCAAAAAAGGAATTACCATCTTCTTTGGAAATGGCTAGTTTGTCCTTCGAAAAATTTTCAAAAAATCAATTTGTAGATATTGAGTATTTTGAGCCAAACTACTTAAAAAACTTTATCAAGAAATAAATAAAATTATCCATTTATTGCTTCAACCCTATCAACTTTGTTGGACATCATTTCTTTGAGAATATTTTCAATTCCGTTTTTTAGTGTTATTGTTGATGATGGACAACCACTACAGGCTCCTTGTAAAATTACTTTAACAATTTTTTCTTTCGGGTCATAGGAGTCAAATACAATATTTCCTCCATCAGATGAAACAGCAGGTTTGATATATTCATCTAAAATTGATATAATTTGTTTTGAAATTTCATCTCTTTTAGAAACTTTTTGAGGTTTTGATTTCTTATATTCCAGTTCATTTTTCGAAAGAAAATCAATGATGAAGCTTCTTAATTGAGCTGTGATTTCACCCCACTCACTTATTTCATATTTTGTAATTGAAATATAATTACGATCAATATAAACACTTTTTACAAATGGAAATTTAAATAGCTCTCTTGCAAATTTCATTTCAGATGCTTCATCGATATTATTAAACTCAACATTGTTATCAATTAAAATTTTATTTGAAACAAATTTCATAACCGATGGGTTTGGAGTACTTTCAGAGTATATTGAAATGGAGTTTTTAATATTTTTTTTCGGCTCATCTACAACGTTGAGGCCACTGTTTAAATAATTTTCAATTTTTTCTTTAACCTCCTCTTCAACAACATCCCATTCAATTATATTAAATCTTTCAATAGAAATAAATGATGGAGTTATATATACTTTTTTTACAAATGGAAGATAGAAAAGCTCCTGTGCTAATTTTGAGTTTTTAGCTTCATCAATGTTAGCATATTCATAGCTCTTATGATTAGTTATAAAATTATTAATTTCAAATTTATTTATAAATTTATTTACGGTTTTTTCAATTTTTACCTTGTATTTCATGATAATAAAGCCTCTTGCAAAAATAATAAATATTCGTCTTTAAGGAAATATTAATCAGTATATGTCTATTAAAATTTATATATTTGGTCGTGCTGGTTAATATCAGTTGTAAATAATAGTTTTATTTTACATTATGAGATATAAAATACCAATCTTATTTCTTGCAATAACTGTTTTTTTTAACGAGAAATCCTTTTCGCAAGAAGGTTTACCAATATATTCTGATTATTTAACTGATAATTATTATTTATTATTTCCTTCAATGGCTGGTGCTTCTAGTTGCTCAAAAATTAGATTTACTGGTAGACAACAATGGGTAGATACAGATAAAGCTCCAAATTTACAAACGATAAGTTTTAACGGAAGATTAGGAGAATCTAGATCCGCACTTGGAGCTATAGCATACAATGATCAAAATGGCTATCATTCACAATCGGGGGGATATTTAACATATGCTCATCATATCATGTTTTCTAGAAGTGAATTAGATCTTGATATGCTTTCCTTTGGCCTCAGTGCTGGATTGATTCAATACAAGCTAGATGAATCATCTTTCCTTTCAGCTGGTTTTGATCCACTTATTTCTGGAGTTGAGCAAAGTGCAACAAATTTCAATATTGATTTTGGTTTTTCATATCAATACCTTGACTTTTACATTCATACTTCCATAAAAAACCTTTTAAAGAATGATGGTATTAACTTTAATGAACAAGGTTTAAGTTATAATAATTTGAGAACTTATATTATGTCCTCTGGATATTTATTTTCAAATAGCTCAGATTCTTGGTATTTTGAGCCATCCTTAATGTTTGTACATAAAGATGCAACCAAAGAGACCTTCGCTGATTTAAATTTTAAATTATATAAAGAGTTTAATTTTGGAAGAATTTGGGGTGGGATATCATATAGAACATCCTTTGACGGAGCAAATTATGTAAATAATGCTAGCCAGTTGGTTAATCAAAAACTTCAATACATAACCCCTTTAATTGGCATGAAGTTTAACAGTTTTGTATTTGCTTATACATATTCTTATCAATCAAACTCAGTGGTATTTGATAATGGTGGCTACCACCAAATAACTTTGGGGTTTGATTTAGGATGTAGGAAAGACAGAATGGACTGTAAATGCCCATGGATCAAATAAAGGCTTAGAATTCTTTTCTCTCAATTTCAAATATTTCGTCTATAAAATCCTTTGAAATTATTTTTGAATTATAAAATAATTTGACATTACCATGTGTAGTCTTATCAGAATTCAGGTTAAACTCGTTTAATACTTTTTTTGTTTGATTAACAACTGGCATAATTGAATCAACTATTTTAATTTTATTACCAATAATTTCCTTTATTTCATTTTTTAAAAAATTATAATGCGTACAGCCTAAAACAAGATGATCAATATTTTTTTTTACCATAGGGAATAAATATTGATATAACTTTTTCTTAAAAATTATCGATTTTACTTCAACACCTTTTTCTAAACTTTCTACTAAACCAAATCCAGGTTGCTCAAAAATTTTAATTTTTTCTTTATTATTAGTATACTGTGTTTTTAAAAAAATATCACTACTTAGTGTTTTTTCAGTTGCTAAAACACCAATTTTTTTTGTCTTAGTTGCTAAAATTGCAGGCTTAATTCCTGGTTCAATACCGATAATTGGACAATTAAAAGTTTTTCTTAATGATTCAATTGAATTTGTTGTTGAAGTATTGCAAGCAACAACGATTGCCTTACAATCTAGTTTGATTAATTCTTTACAGTTTTTAACACTTAACTCGGTAATAATTTTTTTTGACTTATTTCCATAGGGGCAATTCTTATTATCTGCTAGATAAATAAATTCTTCATTATTTAGCTCTTTATATAGTTCATTTAGAATTGAAATACCACCGATTCCTGAATCAAAAATACCTATAGGTCTATTATCCATGAGTAAAAAAAAAGCTGTCTATTGACAGCTTTTTAATTTTATTGACAATTAAATTAAAAATTTAGTTTTTTCTTGACCTCTTCCATTAAATCCTTTCCGCTAGCAACAATTAAACCTTGTCCCTGAGTTGAATCTAAAACATAATCAAATCCGAGATCAGCGGCTACCTGGTTAATTGCTTCTTGTGCTTTTTCAGTAATTGGCTTAAGAAGATCAAATTCTTTTTTTTGTAATTCTTGTTGAGCTTGAGCTTGATATTGTCTAATGCTTTGCTCCATTCCCTGAACTTCCTGCAATCTTTTGGCATTCTCTTCCTCTGATTGTGATGCAGCTTCAGAGTCATATTGTTTTACTTTACTTTGAAGTTCTGAGGCCATTGTTTGAATATCTGTTTCATAAGTTTTTGCAAGTTTTTCCAGCTCAGCTTTAGCATCATTCATTTCTGGCATAGCTGCTACTAATTCAGTAGTATTTATGTGAGCAATCTTAGATTGAGCAGAAATATTTAAGCAAACCAAACATAATATCAGCGTTAGTAAGATTTTATTAATATTATTCATAATTTTTAATTTTGTTAATGTCTTGGCAAATGTACTAATCTTTTCCTTTTTTATTAGCACTATTTTTTTGTTTTCTTTGCTCTAATAATTCTTTAACGGAAAGTTTTACTTTAGAGTTATCTTTTTCTTGTACTTTATTTTTTTGGTTTTTATCTCTGAGATTTAATCTAGGATTTTCATCATTATTTTTTTGAATCTCTTGTCTTTTCTGTTGATCAAATTCTTTTTTTTCTCTTCTAGAATCCAATTTTTTTCTGTTATTAGATCTTGAAATGGTCTGAATTATCTGGTCACTGACGTCATACCTTTTATCTGAATATAGCATTACTAAGTCTGACGATTTGTCAAATATGAAATCATATTTTTTTGATTTGGCAATTTCTCTTATTGCATTAAAAATTTGATCTTGAATTGGTTGAATTAATTGTGTTTTTTGAATAATTAGATCTCCATTAGGCCCAAATTTTTTTTGTTGAAACTCTTCTAAATCATTTTCTTCTATCAAAATTTCTTGCTCCATTTCTTCGATTAACTCTTTTGTTAGAAGTATTCTTTCCGCATTTAATGCTTCTTTCATCGCTAAAATTTCTCTTTTTTTCTTTTGAATTTCTGAATTCCATCTTTGTGCTTGGCTCTCAAGTCTTTCTGAAACTTCAGAGTATTCAGATAAATTTTCAAGAATGTACTCGGTGTCTATATATCCGATTTTTACTCCTTTTTGAGAAACAATGTTTTTTGTAGTTAAAAAACACAAAATTAAAATCAATACTTTTCTCATATTTTTCTAACGTTTGTTGTTGTAATTTATTTTATTTTAAAAATTTTGACCAAATATAAAATGCGTTTCCCATCCATGTTTTGTTGATTGTCCAGGAATAGGGTCAAAACCATGACCAAAATCAATACCTAACAAACCAAATTGTGGCATGAAAAGTCTGATTCCTACACCAGCTGATCTGTTCAATAAAAAGGGGTTGAAATCTCTAAAGCTATTATATGAAGCCCCTCCCTCAATGAATGATAAAGCAAAAATTTTAGCCTGTTCACCTAAGCTGATAGGATATCTTAGTTCTAGCGAATATTTATTAAAAATAGAGCCTCCGTCCTGAGTAGAGAGTGATGAGTTTGGATATCCTCTAAGTGGTACATTTTCTCTCCCATCAAGATTATACATTCCCATCCCATCTCCACCTAAGAAAAATCTTTCAAAAGGAATTATTCCTCTATCATTGTTGTATGCGCCAAGAAATCCAAAATCAAAGGATGGTCTCAAAACAAGCTTTTCTGTGAGTGCGGTAAACCATTCCCCCTTAAATTTTATTTTATAAAATTCAAGCCATCTATATCTTTCCTGATCAATTTCAGCAATTCTATCAGTTGCATCAGAATTAGTTGGATCACCTGAAAGGATTTCAACTAAACTTGATCTCTCATCTTTTAATGCACTATAATCTACATTATTAAATGCTGAATATGGAAGTGTCAACTTTGCTGAAATACTGAAGTTAGAACCGCCAGTAGGGTAAATTGGATCGGTATATGTGTTATTTCTGCTCAATGCAATTGTGTAGGATAAATTGCTTGAAGAACCATTACCAAATGTAAATAAACCAGTTCTGTAGTCATTCAAATCGTAATACTGAAATCCTATATATTGAGCAAGTGTAAAATAATCATCGGGTACAGTTAGTCTCTTTGCGATTCCTATTGAAAGTCCTGAAATATTAAAATACCTCGATTTATCAGCTGTATAGCTGTAGGGATTAAACATGAATTGCTTAGTTTGAGATAATTGAACCGAAAATTGAACTGGTTTTTTGCCTCCGAGCCATGGTTCAGTAAAGTTAAAGCTATTTACAGTGTAGAATCTACTTGCCTGTAATCTAAGTGCCAATCTTTGTCCATCACCCATTGGAACAGGCTTATATGCTTCCTTTTTAAATATATCTTTCACAGAAAAATTGTTAAAAGAAAAACCTAAAGTTCCAATAAAACCACCACCGCCATATCCACCTTGTAATTCGATGGTACTCGAACCTGTTTCAACTAGTGAATACTCCAAATCAACAGTTCCAGTAGTGGGATTAATATTTTTAAAATCGGGTGTTATAAGTTGAGGGTCAAAAAACCCCAATTGGCCAAGTTCTCTTAAGGATCTAAATACATTAGCCTTGCTATATAGTTGACCTGGTCGAGTTCTAATTTCTCTATAAATTACATGGTCATTTGTTTTATTATTACCAACAACAGTGATTTTGTTAAAGTATGCTGGTTTACCTTCGTTTATTCTAATCTCTAAGTCTATTTCATTTCCATCAGCATTAACTTCAACAGGTGTTACAGATGAAAATAAGTATCCATTGTTTTGATATAAATTACTTAAATCGTTGGCATCGGGGTCGGATCTGTCTGCAATTCTCTTTTCTAGTTCAACCCCATTATAAGTATCACCTTCTTTAATCTTGAGAATTTGATTGAGTTGTTGGTCAGTGTAAATTGTGTTACCCAAATATTCAATTTTTCCAAATGAATACTTTTCTCCTTCAGTTAACAAAATTTCAACATTTATTTCATTTTTGTTTTCATCGTATATTGAATCTGAAATTATTCTAGCATCGCGATAACCTCTCTCCTTGTATTTGTCAATGACACTTGAAAGGTCTTCTTTAAAATCTTCAGTAATATATTTCGATCTCTTAAAAACTCTATAGAATTTTTTTCTTTTAGTATTTTTCATTGACTTTTCAATCATTCTAGAACTTAATTTTTCATTTCCCAAAATGTTTATTTTTTTTATCTTAATTTTTGGACCTTTATAAATATTGACGGTCATATTTACTTTTGCTTTACCAGTAGAGTCAGCATATTCTTCTGACAAAATATCAACCTTTGCTTTTAAAAATCCTTTTTCTTTATATTTATTTTCAAGATAATTTTTAGTTGTAGTAATTAAATTTTCTGTTACTTTTACTCCAATTTGTAGTTTATTTTCCTTAATAATTTCTTCAACTTTTCTCTTTTTGATTCCGTTGATCTCTAATTTTTTTAGTTCAGCTAAGTCAAATAATTCAATTTCAAGGTCAATTATATTATCTGAAATATTTTTCTTGTAGACATTTACAGAGCTAAACAAGTTTGATCCCCAAAGTTTTTTAATAGCATTACTCAATTTTTCACCTGGGACTGAGATGGTTTCACCTTTTTCTAGGCCAGAATATGTAATAATGGTCAATGGGCTAAAAGATGTGTTCCCAGAGACAGTAATTTCTCCAATTTCATATTTTTCAATACTGCTTTGAGACTGAATTTTATATCCAAAAAAGAAGAAAAATAATATTAAATAGAATCTATATATTCTCATCTTGATTTTACCTAATTATTGATTTGTTCACTGATTTTTCCAAATCTTCTTTCTCTACTTTGGTAGTTATTGATTGCTTTGTAAAGGTCTTTTTTCTTGAAATCTGGCCATAGTTTTTTTGAAAAATATAGTTCTGAATATGCTATTTGCCATAATAAAAAATTACTTATTCTTTTTTCACCACTTGTTCTGATTAATAAATCTACATCTGGTAAAAAACGAGTGTAAAGATGGTTATTTATAACCGATTCATCAATTTTTTTAGCGGAAATTATGTTATTTTTAACTTTGTCAGAAATTTCTTTTACTACATCAATTATTTCACTTCTAGCTCCATAGCTTAATGCAAGGGTTAAAGTTAAACTTTTATTATTTTTAGTTTCCTCTTTTACTTTGATCAAATAATCGCAAATTTTTCTTGGTAATTTTTCAAGAGATCCAATCGTTGTAAATTGTATATCATTTTTATTGAGATTTTTTAGCTCATTTTTTAGTGAAAGTAGAAGAAGCTCCATTAAAAAATCAATCTCTAATTTTGGTCTTTTCCAGTTTTCTGTGGAAAACGCATAAAGAGTTAGATTTTTAATATTTAATTCGATGCATGCTTCAATAATATTTTTTACTGCTTTTCGACCTGCTTTATGACCAAACTCTCTGCTTAACCCTTTCTTTTTAGCCCATCTTCCATTTCCATCCATTATAACAGCAACGTGGTTAGGAATTTTATTTTTATCAATTTCGATTTTCTTCATCATTTAATATTACAATAACATGGTCTTCTACCAAATGTATATGAAATTCCTAAAGAACTAAAAAAATACCAATCATTGTTATTAATATTTCCAAAATTATGATTAAAAGACGAATTTCCGTCAATATCATCGGAAAATACGTATCTAGCACCCCCTTCAATTGAAAAAATAAATTTTTCAAGAAATCTTGCTTTTAATCCAATAATCATTGGAATACCAAAAGTTTTATTTTTTTTATTAACTGAAATTAAATTATCAACTTGTAACATTATTTCATCAAATTTTGAATAGGATAGCCCTGTATACATATAAGGACTGAAGATATCATAATCTTCATGAAGATTGAAATCAAGCATATTAAATTCAATTCCAGCAGATACTTCAGAAATTGGTGTTGTAAAATTGTAGCCTCGTTCAATTCTTCTCGGATCTTTTGAATTTATATCATTTGCGACTAAATTGGATTTTATAAAAGTTAATTTGATTGAATGTCTAGGACTTCTGTTCCATTTCAGCGAAAAACCTGAAACATTATTACTACTTATATTTTTTTGAAATGGATTAATAAATTTAGTATCACCAACATCACCAATAAAATTTGATTTCCCATGTATGTAACCCACTTCATATATTTGACAAAATAAGCTATTACACAATAATGAAAATAATAATAATATGAAATGATTAATTTTCAATTTTTTTCTTTTACATAAAACTTAAATGGAGCGGTATTATTGTTGTGTTCTTTTATCTTTTCCCCATAGAAGTTTTTCCCTAAGCGTGTTAAGTGGATCTAAATCACCTGTATCTATTAATTGTAATTTATGTTTAGATTTACTAATAGATAATTTTATTTTTACAGAAATTGAAAAAATTTCTGAATCTGCAGATAGAAGGCATTCTTTTTCTCTACTTGAAATTTCAAGATCTATTTTTTGATTATCTGGGACAACCAGCGGTCTGGCATTTAAATTGTGTGGAGCAATTGGTGTAAAAACTAAACTTTCTGCATTTGGTAAAATAATTGGACCACCACAACTTAGTGAATATCCAGTAGAGCCTGTTGGAGTTGAAATGATTAATCCATCTGCCCAGTATGTATTCAAGTATTGATTATCAATCATTGTTTTTATCGAAATTAGCGAAGTAGTATTTTTTCTACTGATGGCTATTTCATTAAGAGCATATTTTTTACTGCCGTCAATCACTACTTCAATCATTGTTCTCTCAGAAATTTTATACTCTTTATTTACAAGTTTTTTTACTATTTGATCTATATTTTCAATATTTGAACTGGCTAAGAATCCAAGTCTTCCTTTATTAATTCCGATGATTGGAATATTTAAATCAGCAATTTCTTTTGCAGCCCTCAGAAATGTGCCATCTCCTCCTACAGCAATTACATAGTCGAAGCTTTTATCCAATTGAATAAATTTTCTCACGTATAAGTAATCAATTTTACCAATTTTATTTTTTGAAATAAATTCAAATATATTTTCGTCAATTTCACAAATTATTTTATTCTTTTCAAGAACTTTGATCAGGGAAAAAATATGCTGAAAATTTTCGGAAGAATTGGATTTTGTATAAAGGGCAATTTTCAAAATAATCTAGGAAATAAATGAAATTATTACTTTCAAAATTAAGTAAAAATAAATTAGTTTTGCCCAAATAAATCTACTTATAAATATTATCAATGACTAAGCTAAGTGTTAATATAAACAAAATAGCAACCTTACGGAATTCAAGAGGTGGAAGTGAACCAAATGTAGTTGACTTTGCGGTAGACATTCAAAGTTTTGGTGCTGATGGAATAACTGTACATCCAAGACCGGATGAAAGACATATAAAATATGATGATGTATACAGGTTAAAAAATGAGGTTTATTCAGAATTTAATATTGAGGGTAATCCGATTGATAAGTTTATGAAATTGGTTATTGATGTACAACCAACTCAAGTAACTCTAGTCCCTGACGAAGTAGATGCTATCACCTCAAATTCTGGATGGAATACTATTGAGTATAAAAACATGTTAAAGGATATTACTAATGAATTGAAGTCTTATGGCATAAGAACTTCAATTTTTTTGGATCCTGAAACTAAATACATTGATTCATTAGTAGAAATTAACCCTGACAGGGTAGAATTATATACAGAAGAATTTGCAAAAGAATTTTTAATTGGTAATTTTTCGATAATTGAAAAGTATAAAGTCTGCGCAGATAAAATTTCTAAAGAGGGTATTGGAATCAATGCGGGTCATGACCTTTCATTAAAAAACATAAAATATTTTGCTAATAACATAGAAAATTTATTAGAAGTGTCAATAGGCCATGCGCTCATAAGTGAGAGCTTGCATATTGGTTTAGAAAAAACAATCAAGAAATATCTGCACTTTTTATCTTAATTATGTTGCTGCACTCAAAAATTTTAGGTGATTCTGCTACAGAAGTTTTGATTCTTCACGGATTCTTGGGATCTGGTGACAATTGGCTTTCGGTTGCAAGGGAACTATGTAAAAAAAATATTAAAGTTCATTTGATTGATCAGAGAAATCATGGTAGAAGTTTTCATGCTAAATCGTTTAACTATGATGACATGTGTAATGATTTGCTTTATTATATTAAACATTATAAAATTATTAAACCTGTTCTTTTAGGTCATTCCATGGGTGGTAAGACCGCCATGCTGTTTTCTTTAAAGTACCCTGAACTAATCTTAAAGGTTTTCATTATGGATATATCTCCCAAATGTTATCCAAATACTAATCAGCACATTATTGATGCCTTAAAAAAAATGGATTTAGATAAATTTTCTCAGAGAAAAGAAATCGAGAAGGTGCTTTCAAATTCTATAACAATGCCAGAAATAAGAGGATTTATCATGAAAAGTATTTATAGAAAATCTAATAATAAGTTTGGGATTCGGTTCAATTTAGAATCACTTTCCAAAAATGTAGAGATTGTCGGTAAAGAGATTTCATCATCTAATAAGTTTTTAAAAAGAATATTTTTTTTCAAAGGTGAAAAATCTAATTATATAAATTCATCTGACCATACATTAATATATTCTTTATTTCCAAATGCTGAGTTTACAGAAATTAAAAATGCGGGTCATTGGCTTCATAGAGATAATATGTCAGATGTGTTGAGACATTTACTAGCAAATATTTAAGTATTAACATCATTGTTTTTGATACGTCTAAAAAAAGATTAATTTCGCAAACCAATTCATTTAAAATGAAAATATCCTCAGAAAAAAAAAATAAACTATATGGAATGATAACCATAGTCATTGAAAAGGATGATTATGAACAAAAGGTTACCAGTGTTTTGAAGAAATACTCAAAGACCGCAAGCATTCCTGGTTTTAGAAAAGGGTTTGTACCTTTATCACTCATAAAAAAACAATATGGAAATGCAGTAAAAGTTGATGAAATCAATAAGCTAATTGATTTAAGCTTAAAGAAATATATCAACGATGAAAAATTGGATATACTAGGTGGACCAATTCCAAGAGAAAACAACAATTTAGATTGGACTTCAGAGCCGATAAGCTTTGATTTTGAAATTGGGTACTCTCCTGAATTTAAATTAAATTTTAAGCCCAAAAAACCGATTATTCAGTACGAGATTATGCCTGATAAAAAGAATATTGATGATCAGATTAAAAATATTCAGGCTAGATATGGAAAATTGATAACAAAGCCCAAAATCAAAGAAAAATATGAAATTACTGGTTCATTTTTTTTAGAGGGTGAGACAGTCAATGAGTCTATAGTTTTTACAACCGATATTCTAAAACCACATTTCAGAAAAAAAGTTTTAGGTCTTACAATTGGAAAAGAAATTGAAGAGCAAGCTTCAAAAATTTTCAAGGATTCCAAAGATATTTCATCAAAATTGAAAATTGAATCATCAGAAAAAGAAAAGCTTCAGAAAGTTATTAAAGTCAGAATTAATGAGATAAACGAAAGAGAACCTGCTGAGTTAAATCAAGATTTATTTGACAAAATTTTTGGAAAAGATGTTGTTAAAAATGTTTCTCAAATGAAAAATAAACTTTCTGAGGATTTTAGAAAACAATTTCAAACACAGACAAACCAAAAGTTAATGACTGATACAATTGAATTTCTTGTTAGTTCTACAAAAATTGATTTACCAAAAGACTTTTTAATTAAATGGATCCAACTAAACAGTGATAAAAAAATTTCTTTGCATGAAGCAAAAGTAGAGTATAAAAAATCAGAAAAGGGAATGAAATATCAGCTAATTGAAAGTAAAATAATTATTGAAAACAACCTGCAAGTTAATATTGATGACTTAAAAAAATATACTTCTGATTTAATAAAAATGCAAATGCAACAATATGGACAATCTGTTGCCGATGAAAAAAATATTGAGCAAACAGTTGCAAGGGTGATGAGCAATAAAGAGGAAGTAAAGAGACTTACAGAACAACTAAGTGGAGATAGAATACTCAATTTCTTCAAAGAAAACATTTCATATAAATCAAAAAAATTAACTTACGATCAGTTTATTAAAGAGGCTTATCAAGTATAATTATTTGTTATATTTATAACTAGAAACATTTGATATGGATTTAGGAAGAGAATTTAAAAAATTTGCAACAAAAGAAAAGGGTGTAAGTAGTACGTATTACAATGATATTATTAGTAGTATGTTTCCTTCGGCTTTAACCCCTAATATTATTGAAGAAAGACAAATGAATATTGCCATATTTGATGTCTTCTCCAGACTTATGATGGATAGAATTATATTTTTAGGTACTGCTATTAATGATCAGGTTGCCAATATAATTCAAGCGCAATTATTATTTTTAGAAAGTACAGATTCTTCAAAAGATATTCAAATTTATATTAATTCACCTGGAGGCAGTGTTTATGCTGGCTTAGGAATATATGATACAATGCAGCTAATAAAACCTGATGTTGCAACTATTTGTACAGGTATGGCCGCTTCAATGGGTGCTGTGTTATTGTGTGCTGGTCAAAAGGGTAAAAGAAGCGGTTTGACTCATTCCAGAGTAATGATTCATCAACCATTAGGTGGCGCTCAAGGTCAAGCAAGTGATATTGAAATAACTACAAGAGAAATTCTTTCGCTGAAAGAAGAGTTATACAAAATAATCAGTAAACATACTGGTCAAGATTATGAGAAAGTATATGCTGACAGTGATAGGGATTATTGGATGAAAGCTAAAAAAGCTTTAGAATATGGTATGATTGACGAAATACTAACCAAAAATTAAATTTGATGTCCAAGTCAGATTTACAATGCTCATTTTGTGGTAAGAAAAAAGACCAAACAAAACTTCTAATAGCTGGAATTGATGCCCATATCTGTGAGGTTTGTATTGAGCAGGCAAATGGGATTATTATTCAGGAAAACAACTCCGATGAATCGCATGCTAATTTGGGATCAGACCATAATCTTATCAAACCTCAACAAATCAAACTTTTTTTGGACGACTATGTCATTGGGCAAGATTACACAAAAAAAATAATTGCAGTTTCAGTTTATAATCACTACAAGAGAATTTCACAACAAGCTGAAAATGAAATTGAAATAGAAAAGAGTAATATAATTATGGTTGGTCAAACAGGGACTGGAAAAACATTGATTGCTAAAACAATAGCTAAAATGCTAGATGTCCCTTTAGCAATTGTTGATGCAACTGTCTTAACAGAAGCTGGTTATGTAGGGGAGGATGTTGAAGGCATTTTGACAAAACTACTTCAATCGGCTAATTACAATGTTGAGAAGGCAGAAAAAGGAATTGTTTTTATTGATGAAATTGATAAGATCGCAAGAAAAAGTGATAATCCATCAATTACCAGAGATGTCTCAGGTGAAGGGGTTCAACAAGCATTACTTAAACTTTTAGAAGGAACAATTGTTAACGTCCCTCCAAAAGGAGGTAGAAAACATCCAGATCAAAAATTTATTGAAATAAATACTGAAAATATATTATTTATTGCTGGTGGTGCATTTGACGGAATTGAAAGATGTATTTCAAGGAGATTAAATTTAAATGTTATTGGTTATAAAAGTGCTGAAAATAATCCAATTATTTCTAAAAATATACTAAAGTATATTAATCCAAAAGATTTAAAAGAATATGGATTAATTCCTGAGATTATTGGTCGTTTACCGGTAGTTACTTATATGGTACCATTAGATAAGAATGCATTATTGAATATTCTTACAAAACCTAAAAATGCTTTAATTAAGCAGTATGTTAAATTATTCGAATTAGATGATATTAAATTAGAATTTAATAAAAGTGCTCTTGAGTTTATCGTAGATAAAGCAGATGACTACGGGTTAGGTGCAAGAGGTCTAAGATCAATGTGTGAAGAAATATTAAATGATGCAATGTTTAACTTACCTGGAAGTGAAACAAAAAAATTAGTAGTAACTAAAAAATATGCTAGCGAACAAATTGCTAGAATTAATCTAGAGAAGTTAAAAGCTGCATCTTAATTATTTAATTTTCTAATACTGTCTATAAACTTTCTCTCATTTGACAATCTAGGAATTTTATTTTGCCCTCCCATTTTGTTATTTTTTCTAAGCCATTTTAAAAAAACACCCGGTTTACCAATTGTAATTTTTGGTTTGTTCAAAGTAAAATTATTATATCTCTTTGCATCATAATCTGAATTTTCATTTCTCAGCTCTTTGTCAATTATTGTAGATAAATTTATATTGTTTGATGGTTTATTTTTGAATTCAATAAACCATTCATGCGCACCCTTTTTTTTATTTTTCATAAATACGGGAGCAACAGTGTAATCAACAAGCTCTAAATTATATTTTGAAGATATACTGTTAATTACATTATCTGTATTTTCAATAATTACTTCCTCACCAAAAACATTGATATAATGTTTTGTTCTTCCAGAAACAATAATTTTGAATGGAGATAAACAGGTAAATTTTACGGTATCTCCAATTTTATATCTCCATAATCCAGCATTAGTTGTAATTAGTATTGCATAATTTGTATTTAGTTTTACATCAGCCAGAGAAATAACCTTCTCATCTTTAGTTCCATATTTATCCATTTCTATAAATTCGTAAAAGATGCCATAATCTAACATTAATAATAATTCATCAGAATTATTTTCGTATTGTATAGCAAAAAATCCTTCAGAAGCATTATAAATTTCATAATATCTCATCTCATCCTTTCCAATCAATTTTTTGTATTGGTTTAAATAGGGTTTAAAACTTACTCCCCCATGAAAATAAACCTCAATATTTGGCCACACTTCAAATATTTGATTTGTATTTGTTTCTTTCAAAATTCTATTCAATAATACCAACATCCATGACGGAACCCCTGCAAGGCTGGTTACATTTTCATTTTTAGTTTCATTAATTATTGCATTAATTTTATAATTCCAATCTTCCATTAATGAAGTTTTATTACTAGGTGTACTACTGAACTCTGCCCAAAATGGCATATTGTCAATTAATATTGCTGATAGATCTCCATAAAAAGTCCCATTTTTTTCATAAGGGGTTTTACTTCCACCTAGCCTTAAACTTTTTCCCGTAAAAAGTTGAGAGTTAGGGTTATTATTAAAATACATGCACAAAAGATCTTTTCCAGCAGCATAGTGGCAATCTTCTAAAGATTCATCACTCACCGGAATATATTTACTTCTGGAATTAGTAGTTCCGCTAGATTTAGCAAACCATTTAATTTTTGATGGCCAGAAAATATTATTTTTGCCTTGTCTAGCTAGTTCAATTTTATCAGAAAATTGTTCATAACTAAACACAGGAACTCTTTCAGAGAACTCTTTGTAATTTTTTATGCTTGTGAAGTCATATTTTTCTCCTATGACTGTATTCTTTGCAATTCCAATTAGTTTAGATAAAACATCATTTTGAACTTCATTAGGATATTTAACAAATAATTCAATTTGATGCATTCTTTTTTTAAGAAACCAAGAAGCAATTGAATTAACTAATGGAATTGGCATGTTTTTTTTGTAATTTAATTTCCTTAAAATAATAAATTTTTATGCATTTTCAAGGGGTTGTAAAAAAAATGGTAACTGAGCTAAGTACACCTATTAATTACTTTATTGAATTTGAGGATAATTTTATTCATCTTAATCAATTTATTGATAAGTTGTTTAAATTTGAGTGTATTGGTTATTCTTGTTTGTCATGCTCTGAAAGTCAAAATCTTTACAGACAAGGTTTTTGCAAATCATGTTTCTTTGAAAGTCCTTTGACAGGGGATTGGATCATGAGACCCGAGCTAAGCAAAGCCCATTTAAATATTGCCGATAGAGATTTAGATTATGAAAAGAAAATCCAGCTACAACCTCATGTTGTTTACCTATCAAATACAGGCAGGATTAAAGTTGGTGTTACTAGAAAATCACAAATTCCCAACAGATGGATTGACCAGGGTGCACATGAGGCTGTAGAGCTTTTACAAACACCAAATCGATTTCTAGCAGGGGAAGCCGAGGTAGCCTTAAAAAAATATATGAGTGATAAAACTAATTGGAGGTCCATGCTTAAGAATGAAAGAGATTCAAGTAATATCAAAAGCTCAAAGGATCATGCAAAAAATTTTATACCAAGTAATTTGTTGCACTATTTTGTTGATGCTTCAAATGTTTTGAGTATTGATTTTCCTGTAGTGGAGTATCCAGATAATCCAAAATCAATTAAACTAAATAAAGATTCATTTTTTTCTGGGATTTTAAAGGGAGTTAAAGGTCAATATTTAATTTTTGAAAAAAATCAAGTTCTTAATTATAGAGCACATGAAGGTCATATTTTTAAAATTGAAATTGAATGCTAATCAATATTTATCTCTTCATTGATTTTTAAATTAAATTTTTTTCTAAAGGCATAAACACCAATATATAAGAAAGGCGTATCGATCAGCGCAACTAATACTTTAAATAAAAAACCAGAAAGAAGTAATCCAAGGAACTGATCCCATTGTAACACATTTGTAACACATAATAAAAAAATTATTGTAAAAGTATCTATAAATTGGGAAAAGAAAGTTGAAAAATTATTCCTAAGCCATAGCATTCTTCCTTTTGTAAGTTTCTTCCAAAAATGATATATATGAATGTCAATATATTGTGCAAACAAATAGCTCAACATACTAGCAAGGACCGCTATAAATGTACTTCCAAAAACCCTATTAAAAATTTCATTATTCACGGGTGAATTTGGTATTGCTGGCATTAAATCAGCAACATAAACTATTAGAATTGAAAATATTGCTGCAAAAATACCTACTGTAACTACTTGATTTGCTTTTTTCTTGCCGTAAATTTCACTAATTAGATCTGTAATTAAAAATGTTATAGGGTAGGGCAATATTCCTACAGAAAGTTGAAATAACTTCTCTCCAAAAATTTCAATTTCAAATGGATACCAATAAAAGAATTTTTGAAAAATTAGATTAGAAACAACTAACGAAGTAATAAATAGTGAAGCTAGCAGGAGATATATTTTTCTGGCAAGTATTTTTTTTTCTGGATTCACTAAATTGTCTTTGATCAAATATAATAAATCATTTCTTTTCTTTAATTTGTCTATCCTTTTATGAATACATTTCAAAAATATTATCTTTCTATTGGATCAAACATGGGTGATAAGTTTAAAAATATCCAAACTGCACTGGATATAATTCATACAAAAATTGCCTCTTTTGTATCTATTTCCTCAGTGTATGAGACAAGAGCAATTGGTTTTAAAGGAGACAATTTTTTTAATATATGTGCTTCTTTTAATTCAAACATTGAACCAGATAATTTAATGAATGAATTATTACAAATTGAAATTTCTATGGGAAGAATCAGAAAAAATAATGACATTTATGAATCAAGGATTATAGATATTGATATACTAATCGCGGGAGATCTTGTTATTGAAAAGCAATCTTTAATGTTACCGCACCCAAGAATGACAGATAGACTTTTCGTAATGCTACCATTAGTTGAAATTGAACCAAATTTATTACACCCAATTCTAAATATCTCATGTCGAGAAATATTAAATAAAATGAAAAAAAATAATGGTGTTAAAAAAATAAATCTCTTGTTAAATAATCCAAGAAATGCTGAAATCTCAAATAAGTATAATTACATAGCTATCGAGGGAAATATTGGATCAGGAAAAACATCACTATCAAAACAAATCGCCAATGATTTTGATTCGAAATTAATTCTAGAAAGATTTATAGACAATCCTTTCTTAGAAAAATTTTATGAAGACAAGAAGCAATATGCATTTAAATTAGAAATGTCTTTTTTAGCTGATAGATATCAACAGACAGTTGATGATTTGTCCCAATTAAATTTCTTCAATAACATGACAATAAGCGATTATGATATTCACAAATCCTTAATTTTTTCAAAAATTAATTTAAATATTGATGAATTTAACTTATATCGAAAATTATTTTACTCTTTGCACAAAAGTATTGTCAAACCGGATTTAATAATTTTTCTTAAAAATTCAGTTGAAAACTTAAAAAGAAATATAAAAAAAAGAGGAAGAAGTTATGAGTCAAATATTTCTGATGATTATCTAATTAATATTAATTCTGGTTATTCTGATTTTTTTAAATCAAGACCTGATATAAAAGTTAAATATATTGATGTTTCTGAAATTAATTTTGTTGAAAATAGATTAGATTATTTATCAATTTTAACGGAAATTACTAATGATTAATTTTCGAAAATATATCCCAAATAATAATTCCTGCTGCAACTGAAATATTTAAAGAATGCTTGGTTCCATATTGAGGAATTTCAATTGCCATATCACTCAAATCAATAGTTCTTTGTTCAATTCCATTTACCTCATTACCAAAAATTATAGCATACTTACCGTTATTTGAAGGCTTGAAATTTTCAAGAGAAATAGAATTGGTAGTTTGTTCAATGGATATTATTTTATTTCCTTCATCTTTCAACTTTTGGATAGCTACATCAATATTTTTTTCATATTTCCATCCAACTGATTCGCTACTTCCTAATGCAGTTTTTCTAATGTCTTTATTCGGAGGTTGAGCAGAAATACCACACAATATTATTTCATTTATTAAAAAACAGTCAGCTGTTCTAAAAACACTACCAATATTATGAGCACTTCTAATGTTTTCCAGAATTATTGTAATTGGGATCTTTTTTGACTTTTTAAATTCTTCAATTGAAATCCTATCAAGCTCACTATTTTTTAATTTTTTCACTAGATTTATTTATGTTTTATATTCATTATTTTAGTAAAACTAAGTCATAAAAATACTATTAAACTCAAGCATTTGGAAAAAGAAGTAAAAAAAACAACTCCTTTGATGAAGCAATATAATTCTATCAAGGCCAAATACCCTGATGCATTACTTTTGTTTCGTGTGGGGGATTTTTATGAAACCTTTGGTAATGATGCAATTAACGCTTCTAAAATTTTAGATATAGTTTTAACAAAAAGAGGTGCCGGAAGTCAAAGCGAAACTGAGCTTGCAGGATTTCCATTTCATTCCTTGAATTTATATTTGCCAAAACTTGTCAAAGCAGGATTGCGTGTCGCAGTTTGTGATCAATTAGAAGATCCAAAAAAAACAAAAAAAATTGTAAAAAGAGGAGTAACCGAAATTATAACACCTGGTCTTGCTACCGTGGATGGAGTTGTAAATCCCAAATCAAACAACTTTCTTGCATCTTTACATTTTGCAGGAACAGTCGGTTTATCTTTGCTTGATATTTCAACTGGAGAATTTTTAATAGCTGAAGGAGATATTGAGTATACTGCCAAGTTGTTGGATAATTTTTCTCCAAATGAAGTTTTGATTACTAAAGAAAACAAGAAGCATTTTATTAAATCATATAGCGATTCATTCAACTTATTTTTTTTAGATGAGTGGGTTTTTAACTTAGATTATGCTAACGATTTATTAAAAAAACAGTTTGAAACTTCATCTCTTAAAGGTTTTGGAATTGATGATTTGAATAATGGTATTATCTCCTCTTCAGCTATTATGCATTATTTAAATGAAACGCAGAATGAGAGATTAAACCATATTAATTCAATTAAGAGAATCCCAAAAGAAGGACATGTTTGGTTGGATAGATTTACTATACGAAATTTAGAGTTATTTAGACCAAATTCTGTTGAGGGTAAATGCTTAATTGATGTAATTGACCAAACATTATCTCCGATGGGTGGAAGACTACTCAAAAGATGGGTAGCATTACCATCATGTGATAAAGAGGTAATTATTTCAAGACATAATATTGTTGAATTTTTGATAAGTGATGAGAAAACAAATGAATTAATTCATAATGTAATTTCGAAACTTAGTGATATTGAAAGATTAACTTCAAAGTTAGCAACTAAGAAAATCAATCCAAGGGAAATTTTTAGTTTAAAGCATTCTGTTGAGTTAATTGAAAATTTAAAAAGTGATATATCTAAGACTGAATGTATGGAATTAAATCATCTAATTCATTCTATCGAAAATTGTACAGACTTTATTTCAAAAGTCAGTTATACTTTAAATTTAGATCCACCTGTAAGTATTGGCAAAGGAAATACTATTTCTTCATCGGTTTCTGCAGAGCTTTCCGATCTTAGAGAAATTTGCAAAAACACCAAAGAATTTTTAGAAAAAATGTTAGAGGATTTGTCAAAAGAAACTAATATTCCATCACTTAAGATTTCCTCAAATAACGTGTTTGGATATTATATTGAGGTTAGAAATACGCATAAAGAAAAAGTACCATCAGAATGGATTAGGAAACAGACATTAGTAAATGCTGAAAGATATGTAACAGAAGAATTAAAAGAATATGAGTCAAAAATTTTAGGTGCTGAAGAGAAAATTCTTAATCTAGAACTAAAAATTTATGATGAACTATTGAATTGGAGCCAATCCTTCATCAAAAAAATACAAAAAAACTCTTTTGTTATTTCTAGATTAGATTGTTTATTATCATTTTCTAATCTAGCTATTTTAAAAAAATATTGTCGACCTGTTTTTGACGATTCTTATGATATAGAAATTTCAGAGGGAAGACATCCAGTAATTGAATCTCAATTATCAACTGAAAAACCTTTCATTCCAAATAATATTTTGATCACACCAAAGAATCAGCAAATCATAATGATTACAGGTCCTAATATGTCTGGAAAATCAGCAATATTGAGACAAACAGCAATTATAAGTCTTATGGCCCAAATAGGTAGTTTTGTTCCTGCAAAAAAATTAAGAATGGGTATAATTGATAAGATTTTTACCAGAGTTGGGGCGTCTGACAATATTAGTGTAGGCGAATCAACTTTTATGGTTGAAATGAACGAAACAGCTTTAATTTTAAATAATATATCTCCAAGGAGTCTTATTTTATTAGATGAAATTGGTAGAGGAACAAGTACTTATGATGGAATTTCAATTGCATGGGCAATAACAGAGTACCTACATAATCATAGCGCCAAACCTAAAACATTATTTGCAACACATTATCACGAGTTAAATCAAATGGAGGGCTTATTTGAAAGAATTAAAAACTTCAATGTATCGATTAAAGAAGAAGATAATGAAATATTATTTCTTAGAAAATTAATACCAGGGAGTAGTGAACATAGTTTTGGAATTCATGTTGCTAAGATGGCAGGTATACCAAAAAGTGTCATCAAGAATGCTAATAAAATATTATTAAATCTAGAAAAAGACAGAGGACAGGATAAAATAAGTAATAAAAAAATTCAAAATAATCAATTAGATTTTTTTTCCATTCAAGATCCTCTTTCTCAAGAAATAAAAATAGAATTAATGAAAACAGATTTAGATAAGTTAACTCCAATTGAAGCTTTAGTTTTATTAAATGATTTGAAAAGAAAAGCAAATAATTCATAATTCTATTTTCTTGCTTAATAAAAATAAAATTTTAAATTTGCATCCCTACTTTAGGGTAATATGTTCATTAAGATATGCGAAAGTAGCTCAGGGGTAGAGCATCACCTTGCCAAGGTGAGGGTCGCGGGTTCAAATCCCGTCTTTCGCTCCACAAAATTTTGCTGAAGTGGTGGAATTGGTAGACACGTTGGACTTAAAATCCAATGGATAGTAATATCCGTGCGGGTTCAAGTCCCGCCTTCAGTACAAAACCCGTAATAATCATTACGGGTTTTTTGTTATTATAAATTCACTAAAAAAGCCCTTGACAAGGGCTTTTTTAGTGATGAAAACTAATATCAAAAATTAAGATATTATTCTTTTAGCACTTTAAATGAAGATCCATTTTCAAGCGTTAATATATAGATACCATTACTAAACTCCTCAATAGAAATTCTCTCATTCGTAAAAATATTTCCCTCTAAGACTTTAGCTCCGAGTATGTTATGTATTTCATATTTTTGAGCTTCCAACAAACCAGAAATATAAATATAATCTGATGTAGGATTTGGATACACTGTAATCATTTCCTCAATGGAATATTCACTATTTGATAAACCAACTTCAACGATTTCAATAGACCATCCTATAAAACCACCATCATCTAATGATGGGTATGTGTCTTCAATAGTTAGGGTCCAATCCCCAAGAGACATTTCATCGTTAAATGCACTTAATGGATTTGATGGGATATAAGATCCAGTGAATGGACCTTCACCACTAGAAATAGCTTCCAATGCTTGATCATCTAGTAGGGTTTCAATAAAATTGTCGGAACTTCCACCTACACCATCAATTAATATAACAGTAGTTCCAGCAGGTGAGGCTAAACTTACTTTAACATCCGAATTCCATGCATGATTAATATTTACGGTTACATTTACATCAGCAATAACAATATCTTCTTCGATATTGATTACTGAGGTTAGAGTTAATGGGCCCTCTGGATCAGCATCTTGTCCAAATGCTAATGGCGGGTCCTCAACAACAGAGCCTGTAAGTACAGCGGGTTCAGGAATTGGACAATCCCCTGAATCGTATTCAAATTCTGCACAATCAAAATATATATCTACACCATTAAAGGAATATGATCCATCATCGCAATAACCATCCCCAAGCCAAGCTGCTGGAGCACAATTTCCAAAACAATCAGCAATTTGACCTTCAGGACAAGATCCTGGGTCTTG
>CABZIT010000020.1 GCA_902525795.1 uncultured Bacteroidota bacterium | reverse complement strand
TTTTCAGTAACAGCAATTATTGATAAATTTTTTGTTGAATTCGATAGTGGCTATTGGGCGAAGAGAAAGGCAATGGAAAAACTAACGCGGGATGGAGTTGTCATAGATGAGAAAGTCTTAACACAAGCAATAGACGAGATATTAAAAAAGTGGGAAGAAAAGAGAAGAGATGCTGCTGAAAAAGGGACATGGTTACATGAAAAAATCGAAGATTTTTATAATGAAAAATATTACGAGGAATACCCAACTGAATTTTCTTTTTTTAAAAAATTCCATGATAAATATCCAGCTCTTACGCCTTACAGGACAGAGTGGAGAATATTTGATGCCAGTGTTTCTATAGCAGGGACAGTCGATATGGTTTATAAAAAAAACAACGGGGATGTATTTATTTTCGATTGGAAGCGCTCAACAAAACTAGTTGATCAACAAGGAAAGTTACTGTTAAAAGATTTCAAATACGGATTAGATGGCTTATCACATGTTGAGGACAACAGCTTCAATAGATATGCTTTACAACAAAATATTTACAAGTATATTTTAGAGTCAAATTATAGTGTAAAAGTTAGTTCCATGAATCTGCTGGTTTTACACCCAGATTATAAAGACTTTATTCACCTCTCAGTGCCAGAGATGCAGAAAGAGGCAAAATATTTGATTGACCAAGCAAAAGAATTAAGCAGATAATTTGACAGAAAAACTAGATCCATACGCGGCATTACGTTTTCGAGAATTTAATATTTTTCTTGTAATAAGATTTATATTGGTCTTTGGTTGGTCCATGCAATTTATAATAGTTGAGTGGGAAGTTTATAGTCTTACCAAAGATCCTTTATCGCTTGGATTGATAGGCTTAGTAGAGGTAATTCCTGCAATTTCAATGGCTTTGTTTGCCGGGCATATTGTTGATCAACGAGAAAAAAAACGATTATTCGCCTATTGTGTTACCGCATTTTTTATTGTTGCCGCAGGCTATTATTTTATTACTAGCCCATATGTTTATGACAATTATGAAAACGCTCAAATATTAATTGGTATTTATATTTTAGTTTTTCTTGGGGGATTTATTAGGGCTTTTATAGGGCCAACTATATTTTCATTAGTTGCTTTAATTGTCCCAAAAAAGGTATATCCTAATGCAGCAACTTGGAGTAGCTCGACTTGGCAGCTTGCTATTGTATTAGGCCCAGCATTTGCGGGGTTTTGTATTGCATGGATCGGAGTACACAATTCTATGGGGATTGTGCTTGCAACTATTATTGTAGGGCTTTTGTTAATCGGGTTTATAAAAAAGAAACCTATATTAAATCCTAAAATTGGAGAGCCCATTTTTCAAAGCTTGAAGGCGGGACTAAATTTTGTTTATAAGACCAAATCTATTCTTGTTGCATTGTCTTTGGACATGGTTGCAGTATTATTTGGAGGTGCTATTGCACTGCTTCCAATATATGCTCAAGACATTCTTGATGTTGGTTCGGAGGGTTTTGGAATTTTAAGAGCTGCGCCAGCTGTTGGGTCCGTTTTAATGATGGTGGCATCTGCGCATATTCCACTTACAAAAAATGCTGGTAAGAAACTTCTTTTTGCAATATTCTGTTTTGGGCTATCGATTATTTTATTTGGGGTGTCAGATATATTCTGCCTTTCTGTGTTTGCCTTATTTATGTATGGTTTAACTGACGGCGTGTCCATGATTATTCGTCAAACTATATTGCAATTAAAAACTCCTGACGAATTCAGGGGTAGAGTGGCTTCAGTAAACTCAATTTTTGTTGGATCTTCTAATGAGTTAGGGGCATTTGAAAGCGGAGTGACTGCAAAATTGATGGGGACAGTCCCCGCTGTTGTATTTGGAGGAGTGATGACCATATTAACAGTTGGTTTTACCTCAGTTAAATTCCCTAACTTTAGAAAATTGGATTTAACAAAAGACATGAATGAGTAAATACTTTATAATTTTATTTGCCTTCTTGTTCCAGGTCAATTTGTTGGCTTTTAATTCTGACACCCTTGACTTGGATATCATAGTGCTTAAAAGCGTTTTGATTAACCAGAGTAATCCTGCCCTCACTGTTTCAAAGATTTCTTATAATGAAAATGAAATTAGCCCGATTAATTTTCAAGATGCAATCGAATTCTCACCATCCGTTTGGATAACCAACAGTGAAAACCAAGCCCAGGATAATCGAATGTCCATAAGGGGGTTCGGCGCTCGATCTGCTTTTGGGATTCGTGGAATTAAAATTGTTTTAGACGACATCCCTCTTACAACACCCGATGGTCAATCGCAGGTTGATAATATTCCTTTTGATTTAATTCAAAATATTGAAATATTAAAAAGTCTTTCTTCAACAAGGCATGGAAATGCCTCAGGCGGAGTAGTATATGTGAATACATTTTCAGAGCTTTCTTCGGCTCAAGAAGTTCTTTCAAAGCTTTCTTTTGGCACTCATGGCCACAAAACAAAGCAAGCTACTTATTCAAAAAAAAGGGATAAATCTTCAACAATTTTACGCATATCCCAGGCAGAAAGTAATGGATATAGGGGCCACAGTGGCTATAAAAACAAATCATTCTTTTTTAAGCACACGATAGATCTAGAAAAAGTGAAATTAAAAATTAATTCTCTTTATTTTGATAGTCCCTATGCTTTTGATCCTGGAGGTTTAACGATCGAATCTGTTAATGAAAACAGGACCCAAGCAAGAGATAGAAATGTTTTATTCAATGCTCAAGAGTCAGTAAAACAGCTACAAGCCGGGCTTGCCTTAGATTGGAAAACTGCAGTAGGAACAGTGAGCTCGAGCCTGTATTACAGCAATAGAGATTTTATTGGTTTGCTACCATTTACAAGCGGCGGCTATGTGGAGCTTGATAGAGATTTTGGAGGTTTGGAACTGAGCTTAAACAATAGTTTTAATGAATTTAAGTGGACGCTTGGTGCATCCGTGCAGAGCCAGGCAGATGACAGAAAAAGATTTGACAACAACGAAGGAATAAAAGGAGAAACGGCTATGGATCAATTAGAGTCATTTGATTCTTATGGGGTCTTTGCACTGGGATCGTTGAACAATCCAAGATATAGCATTCAAGCTGGAGTTAGGCTTGATGTACATCAAATTTCTTTGCAAGATAATTTTGGTTTGGACCAGCAGTATGTTGATTCCTCAAGTCGGCTAAACGCCTATTCACCAAATATTGGGTTTATATATAATCTTAATAAAAGTGATGAGTTATATGCAAACTTTGGCAGCTCTTATGAAACTCCTTCTCTGAGCGAGTTGTCGGCAAATCCTGATGGCTCTGGATTTAACAACCAATTATCTCCTATGGTTTCCGATGGATTTGATATAGGGTATAGAAAGTCGTCACGAAGACTTTCATATAGTTTTACGGCATTTCATATTGACACAAAAGATGAGATAGTCAGATATGAATTAGAAGGTTTTGAAGGCATGAATTTTTACAAAAACTTAGGTCTGTCAAAGAGATATGGTATTGAAGTTGAGGGAAGCCACAAGCTGGGAAAGCACCATATTGTTAAGGCCTCCTACACGCAAGCCAAATATGAATTTGAGAATCAAGGAGTCAAAGGAAAACTTGCTGGAATCCCTAAATCCAATGTGGAATTTGAATGGGGATATAATAAAAAGGGATTCAACTTTAAATTAGATTTTAAACAAGTCAGCTCTATGTTTGCAGATAACAATAACGAGGTTAAAGTTCCCTCTTATGCACTTGCAAATATTGCCGTGAAAAATAATTTTAAAATAAAAAGATTTTCACTAAACCTTGGCCTGCAGATAAGAAACTTATTTGATGAAAAGTATTATGATAACATAAGAACTAATGCTTTTGGAAATAGGTTTTACGAGCCTGCATCTCTTAGACAATTCATTTTATCTATTAATACCATCTTATAATGCGGATTATGATTTTATTTGTTTCCCTTTTTACATCTATTGCTAGTACTCAAGAATTACCAGAAATGAAAGTGTATGTAAAAAATAGTAAAATGGAAAAGGGATTCAGGGTCTTAAAAACCACATTGTCGGATTCTTTATTGTTCAAAGAAAAGTATAAAGACAGTGACTACACTTTAGATTATGTGCTAAGATATTATTATTCTACAGCGATTGACCTGTCATGTAAAGAGAACGAACTAATTAGTATGAGCGGAAAAAAAATTCCTATTCAATCAAAAGAGCCAAGCACAATGGTTTATGAGGTTATGGAGCTAATTGGAAACATGTATTATGGGCAAAGTGAGCACAAAGAATTTAATAAAAAATATGAAAAAGATTAACCCTTATATTTTTTTAGAGATAAGGATTTCCCGCCAAGCTCAGCAAACGTAAAGTGGGTAATCCAATCACCAAGATTAATATATCTTGATGAGTCATTTAATTCAACATCCAAAGGCAAGTGTCGATGTCCAAAAATAAAAAAGTCATAGTGTTCAGCCTCAAGTTTCCTATTACAATATTTTGTTAACCACTCACTTGCTTTATCAATAAATACTGCGTCTTTCTCTGCAGACATAATTTTATTCTCCCTAGACAAGAATTGTCCGAGGCGCACGCCAATGTCTGGATGAATCCATTTGAAACACCATATAAAAAATTTATTTGTGAATATTTTTTTCATCCATTTATATGACCGATCACCGGGCCCAAGCCCATCACCATGACCAATATAGAATTTAATACCATTAATAGTAAATTTCTTGGGAGAGCCAATAATTTCCATTCCTGTTTCATTTTGAAAATAGTCTTGAACCCACATATCATGATTTCCAGTAAAATAATAAATTGGAATACCAGAATCGCAAATTTCTGCCAGTTTTCCAAGAGTTCTAGTAAAGCCCTTTGGCACCACTTTTTTATACTCAAACCAAAAATCAAAAATATCACCAACTAGAAATATTGCGTGTGCATCCCCTTTAATTTCATTAAGCCACTTTACAAACTTTTTTTCTCGAATTAAACTATCCGTCGAATTTGGTGCCCCCAAATGATTGTCTGAGGCAAAATATACTTTTTTATCTTTAGGAGTTTTCATAAGCATGTAAAGCAAAGATATAGAAAAGATTAATTATCCTTAGCAAACCACTCTGAATAAGAGGTTTCGGTTTCTTCTAATTTTAATGAGTGAAGCGTAATATCTTTTGGAAGATTTTTAGATATTTTTTTCGAAAAATCAACTACCATTTCTTCAATTGTAGGCTGATAATTAGTAAAAACAACTTTGTGGCCATTCTCAATCAATGTTTCTGCAAGCTGTTTGTGAGGGGAGTTTTCATTTATAATTAGTGAGTGGTCAAATTTATCGACAATAGTGGTATTTACAATTTTTTTTAAATCATCAAAATCCATTACCATCCCAAGCTTCACATTTTTAGGATTGCTGATTGGCTTGCCAATCACAGTGACAAATAAATTGTAATTGTGCCCATGTATGTTCTTACATTTACCGTCATAACCAAATAAGGCATGAGCTGCTTCAAATCTAAATTTTTTGGTGATTCTGACTTTTGACATTATAAAATTTTCAGCCCCAAATTTACACCTTTTGTGAAAGTATGCTAAATGTTTTTCTGAATTTTATTATTAAAGGAATGGCTCGGGCAATAATCCAAAGAGTAAAAGCGTAAAAAACTCCATAAAGCTCAAACTCATAATAATCAAATAGTAATAAAGACGGAATAAATACTATTATCGTCGAAAATAACAGCACATTTCTCAAGTCCTTCATCCAGCCCAATCCTTTGAACAAACCATCAAAAATAAATGCTATTGAACAAAGCGGGAATATGATTAAAACAATCCAAAATATTTTATAAAATTCATTTAGAACGGCCATATCATTATTAAAAATCTTCCCAAGAGGATAATAAAAAATAAAACCAACTAGGCACATAAACACCCCAACTAGTACCCCAATTTTACAAAGATCTGTACTTAATTTCAAAAGAGATTTAAATGATTTTTGCCCATACAATTTACCAGAAAGAATAGTTCCCGCACTTGAATATCCATCTATAATGAAAGCGACTAAAAACCAAAGATTAATTGCTATTGTATAAGCGGCAATAAACTCATCTCCATACTTTGTAGCATAGGCATTGCAAAAATATAATGTAATATTTAATGCAATTGTCCTAATTACTAAATTACCAAACATGCCTAAGAATAACTTTATTTTTGGGTTAAATGGCAGCGTTAATTGCAGACTAATTTCTGTTTTTGTATACAATAATATTGTTGCGAGAGCCGCCATGGAAATTTGTGCAATTAAACTTGCATAAGCAGCTCCCTTTAGAAACATTGGGTCAATTATTTCTGTAATTCCATAAACTAATATAATATCCAAAACTATATTTATAATAGTTCCGCTAATAGCAACAAGCATGGGATAATAAGTATCTTGAAGACCCCTAAAAACTCCGAATACTCCAATTGTAAAAAGAGTAAAAGGTAGTCCCCATACCCGAATTTGAAAATACTCTACGCTAAAATCCAATAATTTTCCACTAGCATTGTAAAATTTAAAAAGGCCTTCAGCATTAAAAAATGTCAAAAGAATTATTAGTATACTACAACTTACTATTATAAAAATTCCTTGAGCAGGTAGGGATTTGACCTCATTTATTTTGTTTTTTCCAAGTGATTGTGAGACCAAGGAGGAAATTACACTACGGGTTTGCCCAAAAACCCAAATTAACATAGATATAAAACTTCCTACGATACCAACAGCACCTAAGGATATCGTTGCATTTTCTGACATATTACCAACAATAATGGTATCGGTAATGGATAAAATAGGTTCTGCAATACCAGAGATTAGCGCAGGAATTGCTAATTTTTGAATTTTTGAAATGCTAATATTATTTTTCAAAACAATAATTCATAACAATGAAAAGGACACTCACTTTGTAAGGGGAAGTAAATATCCTCTAATTTAATATAACCTCTTGCCTCATAAAAATTTTGATTTACTGTATTTTTCGAGAAAGTATCCAGCCTTATGGAATCAATTCCATCTGATTTTGATTTATTTTCTGCAAAGTCCATTAGCTTGCCGCCAATACCCTGTTTTTGATGGTCAGGATCAACAGCTAAGCGGTGAATATATATTGAATTTTTGCCATCAGTTCTCCAAGAAACTTTGCTATAAACATCGTCCATCAAAGAACATATCGAAACACATCCAACAACCACATCTTTTATACAATAAACGTACAGTTCACTGTTGTTGACATCCCTAACAAAAGACTGTCGATCTGGATAATGCTCATTCCATTGATAAACTTTTCTTGATTCCATTTCTATTGCACATAATCTCGTAATTTGTAACAACCTATCTAAATCTGACTTTTGAGCTAATCGAATCATTTTTATTGAATAAAAAAACAAATTTAAATCAATTACCTCTGAGAAAATAAACTTAGGGTTTAAACTTTGATTTAAAAAATATTAATAAGGCCATTCCAATAGCACCAAAAAGTAGGATTGAACTGCTGTTTTCTATTAGGAATTCTAAAAACAGAAAGACAACACCGATTATGATTGACAACAGAAAAATAAAAAATAACCGGTTATAATTTCTTGAGTTAAAAAAACTATTCATGCATACAATTTATTAAAAAAATATTATAAAAATTGTTTGTTGGCCACCCATAACAGTTGTCAATAATTGAATAAAAAACTTTTTTTATTTAGTTTTTATCAAAATTCATTAGAATTTTTAAAAAACTCGAAAAAAAACATGCTCTTCATTTAAAAATTCATTATTATTATACTGATAATTAAACTATTACATAACATAAAAAACTAACCATGAAGAAAATTCTTGTTCTTTTTGCTTTAATTCCCTTTTTTGTTTTTTCTCAGTCTAAAATCGTAACAGGAACTGTTAATGATGAAAATAATTTACCGCTTGTTGGGGTAAACATTACTGTTGATAATTCAAATATTGGTGCTTTGACAGACTTTGACGGAAACTACACAATTAGTATCCCCTCGAATTTGCCCAAAAAATTAACTTTTTCTTATTTAGGCTACACGACCCAGGAAATCGATGTCTCAGCAACTGATAATATGAGTATTATGATGATTCCTGACCTTACTCAGCTAGAAGAAGTTGTAGTCGTTGGTTATGGATCAGTACTGAAAAAAGATTTAACAGGAGCTTTGTCAACCGTTGAGGTCGAAGATGAGGTAGCAAATCAATCAAATTCAATTGATCAACTATTGCAGGGAAGAGCTGCTGGGGTTCAAGTTGTTCAGAACGCTGCAACACCTGGTGGAGGTATCAGTGTTAAAATTAGAGGAACAAATAGCTTGAGAGGTAATAATGAGCCATTGTATGTTGTAGATGGTGTTATTATCTCATCTGCAGGTGAGGATGTTTTACCTGCTGGTGTAGGTAATCTTGGCCAGGAAAGTCAAAACGGACTTGCTGGCATAAACCCAAGAGATATTGAAAGTATTCAAGTTTTAAAAGACGCATCAGCTACTGCAATTTATGGTTCAAGAGGTGCTAATGGAGTGGTTGTTATTACCACCAAAAAAGGAATGGAAGGAAAAGTAAAAATTGAAGGATTCTCAAATAGCTCAGTTCGAATGATAACTAAAAAATATAATGTCCTGGATCCTTATGGATTTGCAGAATATGCTAATGAGGTTAATGCTAATAACGGCCTAGGTCCTAGATATTTTGTTGATGGCCTTGATATATATGGAGTTGAGTCAACTGGTGTAGTTGCAGGTACACCAGCGCAACTATTTCACTGGCAAGACGAGGTATATACAGAAGGTATTAGCACAAAGGTTGGTGCATCAGCGTCAGGAGGTACTGAAGGAGGCAATTACTATATTTCTGCTGGATTTGATAATCAAGAAGGTGTTGTCCCAACCTCTTCTTTTAAAAGTGGAGACATGAGAATAAACTTCAATCAAGACCTAAATGACAAGTTAAGATTGGAAGCTAGAATGAGCGCTTATTTAAGTTCAACTAATTTTGCTGAAGGTGGAGATTTAATTGGAAGCGCAAATCAAAGTTTTATTAAAAATCTTATTTCCTTCAGACCCATCATTACTGAGGAGTTTGAAGATTTTGGTGAAGATTTAGATATTTCCAATCCATATTCATGGATCAATGATTTTAAAGATATTTCCAAAGAAAGTAGATATATTGCGAATTTAGCACTTACTTATAAATTACCTATTCAAGGCTTAAGGTATCAGATTAAAGTTGGCGGAAATATACGAGAAAAAGAAAGAAGAAGGTTTTTTGGAACTACTACTTGGCAAGGAAATAATGCCAATGGTTCTTTACAAATCACCGGTTTAAATAATTCATCATTTCAAGTGAATAACTTTTTAAGGTTCAACAGAACATTTAAAAGAAAGCATAGAATTAATAGTGTTTTAGGGGTAACATATGATGTTAGAAATGTATTAAATAATATATATGCTGTTGAAGACTTTGTTACTACTCAATTTACAACAGAAAATCCTGCCTTTGGACAAGTTACTACACAGCCTTTAACTTTTATAAAAGGAGATCAACAGATATTCTCTATTTTAGGAAGATTTAATTACGCATGGGACAATCAGTTAATTATGACTGCAACATTTAGAAGAGATGGGGTGTCAAAATTTGCGCAAAACAATAAGTATGGTTTTTTCCCATCAGTTGCTTTAGCTTGGCAAGTTGATCAGTCTGGCCTTTTGGATAACATACCATTAGATGAGTTGAAAATTAGAATGGGATGGGGGCAGATTGGAAACCATGGAATTGGATCTTATGGAACTTTGTCTAATTATGGTGTTTCTAGTAATCTTTACGGAAATGCATCGGGGGGAACAAACGTACCAATTGCTTTACAAAATGTTGCAAATCCAGATTTGACTTGGGAAACTACAGAGCAGCTAAACTCTGGTTTTGATTTTGTCAGCACTAATGATTTTATTTCAGGTTCATTGGATATTTACACAAAAACGACAAAAGATTTATTACAAAGGTCCAATATTCCTACATCCTCTGGATTCCAGAGTATTTTGGTAAACAAAGGGGAAATTAAAAATACTGGTGTAGAGCTTGCGCTTGATTTTAACATAATCTCTGCAGAAGATTTTAATTTTAGTGTGGGAGGTAATATAGCATGGAATAAAACAGAGATAACAAATCTTGAATCACAGGCTCTTGAAGATTTTTATGTTGATGGAATTGCAGAACCAAGAAGGTTTTATTTTGGAGATAATATAAGTAGGGGTAACATATTTAAATATCCGGCAAATGTGTTTGTTGAGGGTGAAGAAACAAGTATGTTCTATGGACTTGAAACGGATGGTATATATCAATCGGATGATGTTTTACCTGAGGTGTTTGGATCTGCAGCAGTTCCAGGAGATGTTAAAATTGTTGATCAAAATGGAGATGGGATTATTGATTTAAAAGACAGAACTTTTATCGGAAACCCAAATCCAGACTATGTTTATGGTTTTAATTTAAACTTTAATTATAAGAGGTTTAATGCTCGAGTTTTATTCAATGGTGTGTATGGAAATGATATTGCAAATGGTAATTTGCTACAGCTTGACAATGCAGAGGGTCTTATCTATTTAAATATTTCACCTGATGCATATTATAATGCCTGGAGACCCGATGCAGAAACGAATGTTTATCCAAGAATTGGATACACTACAAATGGTCAGCCTGCTATGACTGATAGAATCATTGAAGACGGAAGTTATTTAAGACTAAGCAATTTAACTGTTAGCTATGATTTTGACGTAGATAAAATAAGATCTATAAGCAATTTAAAAATGTTTGTCGCTGGGCAAAACTTATTTACTTTAACTGACTACAGTGGATATGACCCAGAGATTTCAAGCTTTTTATACAACGGTCTAATTAATGGCGTAGATTGGAATGGAAGAGCTAACGCAAGAACTTTTGTACTTGGTCTTAACATTGGCTTTTAACTTTTTAATAAATTAAATTCTAAAAAAATGAAAAATTTTAAAATAATAATATTATCAATTTTATGTTTTGCTTTTACAGCATGTGATTTAGATGAGGATCCAATATTTTTGGACGGAAATGCAGTCTATTCAGATATTAATATTGCTAAAGGCGCCCTGGATGGAATTTATCAAGCGCTTACAAGCTACGGAGCTCAAGAGCAAAGGATTTTTGTTGTTAATGGTTTCTCAGGTTTGTTTACTACAGGTAAAAATGGAGGAAATAATGTAAATAACGTCAATAATGCAAATCTATATTCGTTAAAGCCTACCTACGACATTGACTCTCAAAATACTTGGAGTGGCTTATATGCAGCCATAGCTAGATGTAATGGTGCTATTGACAATGTTGTTACTGTTGCGGAACCTACATCATCTGATGAGCTCGGATTTAACGACATAGCAGGACAGGCATACTTTGTTAGAGCATGGTCATATTTTTCTCTCACTAGACTTTGGGGAGATATACCTTTGTGGACTACATTGCCAAATAATGAAAACCTTCACTTAGGAAAATCAACTTCAAAGCAGGTTTATGCTCAAGTTGTTGAAGATGCTCAAATGGCAATTAATTTAATGAACGGAACCACGGGTGAAGGATATCCAAAGCAATATGCTGCCAATATGTTGTTAGCAAAGGTTTATATGACACTTGCAACCAATCCAGATTTAAGAGAGGATGGGTTGTCAGAAATGGATTATTGGCAGTTAGCTTATGATCAAGCTATACAGGTGTATGGCCAATATTCATTAGTGCCTGACTATAGCTCTTTATTTACAGATACAAATGAAAATTCTGTAGAGTCTATTTGGGAGCTTCAAATCAGTCAACAGGCAGCTAATTCGCAAATGGGCAGAAACTTTACTCCTTGGAAATATAAATTAGGGCAGCATTTCGGGTGGTTTAGAGTACATGCAGATGTTTATGAGCATCATGTGTATAATTATCCTGAGGACCCAAGACTTGATGGAACTTATTTACACTCCTATAACCGTGCCGATAATGGAAATCCAGTAACAGTTTATCCAAGTGATCCAAATAGAAATTCATTTAATAAAGCACATCCTTATTTGTTTAAATTCACTGAGAAAGATACACAACACAGCAATCAATATGGAGATCAAAATGTTATCATATATAGATATGGTGAATTGCTAATAATGTTAGCGGAAATATCAAATGAGCTCAATAATGGGGAACAGCTAGGATATATTAATGAGCTTTTAAACAGAGTGGGTATGACTCCTCAAATGGGATATTATGGAAGCCAAGATGAGTTTAGAAATGCAGTTATGTATGAGTATAGATTTGAGGTATTAGGGGAAGGGGAAGATGCTCATAATAACCGAAGAAGAGGATTTGACTATTTCTTGAACAATACTATTTTGTTCCATAATTATAATCCACTTCACAATCCAGCGGTTGATTTAACATTAAGTGAAGATGAATCGCAGGTTATGAATCTTTTAATTCCTTTGGTTGAAATCAATTCAAATAATTTGATTGACTAATTTGAAAAACCTACCTTTAAAATCAAATTTTAGGGTAGGGTTTTTTTAATTAAAATTAACAGGTATTAAAAAATTATTATTTATTTGTTTTTTTCTAGTCCTTAATTCTTTTTCACAAAATCAATTACCATTAGAAAATGGTTTTCTTGAAGATGTTGAAGAAGATTTATTTCAAAATTGGACATACATTTCTAATAACGGAGCGGATGTTGCGTTTTCAGTTGTTTCTGATGCTTTAGTTACAGGAAGTACAAAGGCGCTCAGTGCACAGGTTAATACATTGGGAGCAAATGGCTGGCATGCTAGCACAAAGAGTGGGAACTTTCATGTCACTGGGGGGCTTGAATATACAGTTACTTTCTATGCAAAAATTGAAGGGGCTGATTCTAGACAAGTAAAAGTTGTTTTTCAGTCTGAAGTCAGTGGTAGTTATCAGGGTCAAAATATTTGGATTTCAAACGAATGGGAAAGATATAGCCATACTTTTACAGTTGAAAACTCAAGTGATCAAAACTCTGTAAGATTTTGGTTCATGCAAGACGGAGTAACTTATTTTCTGGATGAAGTAAGTGTATCCCCAGGAAAAAGAATTCAATTCGATCAGGAAGCAAAATATCAAACAGTGGATGGATTTGGCGCAGGTATTAAGCGAAGAACAGAACAATTATATTCGTTAAATAATTCTTTTAGACAACAAATTGAAGAATATTGTTTTCAAGATTTAGAGGTGAATATGATACGATTTTTTGTGTATCATGACCTTGAACCTGAAAATGATAATGATGATCCCTACACATTAGATGAATCCCAGCTAGATTGGACAAGGTACGATAGTGAGCCTGGAAATTGGCGGACAAGATATGTAGGAGAGGCCCTGCAAAATGCTTTTGATCTAAGTTTGAATGGATTTGATCATATAATAGGTAATTGTAATAGTGCACCACCATGGCTAAAAACAAATGGCCAGCATAACGGAGGTGGAACTCTAATTTCTGGAGGTGAAGCAGAGTTTAGTGAGTTTTTGACGGCATTTGTAAACGGAATGCAGACACGTTACGGCATTAATGTAACAGCTATATCTCCTACCAATGAGCCTGATTATGAAGTACCCTACGAATCCATGAATACTACTCCATCTGAGCTGTCTAGCATATTAACTAACCTAGATGCAAGGCTTTCAAATATGGGATTAAATGAAATAAAAATTGTTTCTCCGGAGTGTTTTAGAGTTGAGTCTCAAAATGCAAACACTTCTGCAACGAATTATATAAACGCGATGTTTCAAAATGAAGCAGTGGAAAATGCTGTTGATATAGTAGGGACCCATACTTATGCAGACCCAAATCACAATGCTAATTGGAGTTTATTGAAATCAGCAGCAAATAGTAAGCCTGTTTGGGTAACTGAATCAGCTTCATTGCACAGTACAGACCAGTCAATGACTGACGCGGCAAATTACATTAAGTGGATATTGAGAGGATTTAACGAGGGTGGCATGACGGCATACATGATGCATTTATTTTATGAACAAGCAGACGATGATGGATATTCAAGTTTGGTTGCATGGACACCAATTGGGGAAATAATTTTACCAAAGAGGTATTACACCTTTAAGCATTTTTCTAACCTTGTGAAAAAAGATTACAGTGTCATTAAAAACAACTCTCAAGCACTACAAAACAACATTTACGTTGGGGCGTTTATTGCTCCGGATGATTCAAAGCTTGTGCTTCAGGTTTTTAACCAGGGGTATAATACAGAACTTTCTATTGACATTCCAAAAAGAGCTACGTCGATGACCCGCATCTTAACTGACAATGGAATACAAAACGAGTTCACCGTTGTGGAAGAGACATCGTTAAATTATTATGATAGATATTTCACAGCCTACCTGCCAGATATGTCATTAACTTCTTTTGTTTTTGATTTGGATGGAACGCTTTCAAATGATCAAATAGAAATAAGTGAGAATTATACTTCCTTGTTTGAGTTATTCCCAAACCCCTCTGATTCTAACACAAATTTAAAGTTTGAGGAAATAGGCGATTATAATATTATTATTTTGGATTTAAATGGTAAAAAAACGATCGAGATGAATTTAGAGCAAGTTTCTGAATACAATTTAGATACCTCAAGTTTCAAGAAAGGAGTTTATTTTGTGAAAGTGTCAAACCAAAATAATTTGGTATCAACAAAAAAATTAATTAAAAAATGATAGTGCAAAATAGATTTTTTTTAACAATGTCATTGTTTGTTTTCTTTCTGAGCATTACAAGTGTTACCTCATTGATTCAATCAGACAATAATAAAGATCAACCAAATATTATTATCTATTTAGCTGATGATCAAGACCAGCTAGATTATGGAGTCTATGGCAATCCCAATGTAGTTACAGCGAATGTTGATAAGCTAGCCAGTGAGGGCATGAAGTTTCTTAATTTTTACTCTTCACAAGCTATTTGTGCCCCTAGTAGGTCACAGGTTTTTACGGGGATGTATCCTGTTAAAAATGGTTGTATGGCAAATCATATTGGTGTGAAACCAAATATTCAAAGCATAGCTACTCTGCTAAAAGAATCAGATTATGAGGTAGTATTAGCAGGGAAAAGTCATGTTAAACCAAATGGTGTATTTGATTGGACCTATTATTTTCCAAAAGTCAATAACAGGTATTTGCCTCTAAAAAAAGTAGATGATTATTTGCAAAATACGAAGAAACCATTTTGCTTGATTTTAGCCTCTGATTTTCCTCATGGGCCTTATCCAAAAAACACGAAATATTTAAAGTCTGATATTTATAAACTTCCTTATGACCCAAACTATATTGGCAATCATAAACCCGGTTACTATCAAAATATTGAAGATGATAATGATCAGCTAGGTGCGGTTTTAAAAATGGTTGATAAGCATAATTTAAAAGAAAATTCTTTATTTATTTATGCATCTGACCATGGACTTTCTGGAAAATGGAGCCTACAAGAGCAAGGACTAAAAGTGCCTTTCATTGCGAGATGGCCGTCAAAAATTAAAGCAAATTCAACTTCAGAAACTATGCTTAGTTTGGTAGATGTTTTGCCAACTATTTTAGAAATAACAAATACTAAAATTCCTAAGGATATTGATGGGCGAAGTTTTTACCAAACTTTACAAGGAAGTAAAGAAAAAGTAAATGATTATTTGTTTGGAGTTTCCACAAGACAAAATATTAGAGGTTGTAAAATTTTTCCCTCTAGGTCTGTCAGAGATTCGCGATATAAATTGATTGTTAATTATAATTCTATTGAAGTTTACAAATCCAATTTGGGTAATAATGAGGTGGTAAATGCATTCATTGAAAGCTCAGCAAAATCTTTTCCTAATATCCCTCACTATGAGTTATATGATTTAAAGAAAGACCCCTATCAGCAAGAAAATTTAGCCAACAAAAAAAATTATGGTAAGCAAAAAAAGCATTTATTGAAAGTTTTATCAAAATGGATGAATGATCAAAATGATTTTATACTAAATAACCCAGCAACTTTAATAAAACCAACATTACATCCTCTGGACAAAAATTCAAAGTGGAATACTGTTCCGGAAAAATTAGTTGGTAAATTAAAAGAGGAAGATTATGCCAGACTACATTATTAATAGAAAAGTTTTATGGTTAGCTTTTATTTCCTTTCTAACACTTTCCTGTGTTACTGAAAAAAAAGTAGATAAACGGTTAAATGTTGTGTGGATTAGCTGTGAAGACATGGGCCCAATATTAGGTGCATACGGAAATACAATAATCAAAACCCCCAATTTAGATAGACTAGCAAGCGAGGGAGTCCTTTATAAAAACGCGTATTCAACTGTTGGTGTTTGCGCACCAAGTAGGTTCTCCATAATTACAGGGATGTACTCTGCTAGACTTGGTGCTCACAACATGAGAACAGGCGATTATCATAACTTTAAAACACCTGAAGAGGTTTTTTATAAACAAGATATTGGAGTGATTGACAAAGCGGGCGTGAATATACCACAGTATGAAGTGGTTCCTCCCAAACATGTGAAGCCATTTACAGAAATTTTAAGAACTAAGGACTATTACTGTGCAAATAATTTTAAGTGTGATTATCAATTTAATAGTCCGTTTACTGCATGGGACGAGGTTTCATCAATTGTTAGCTTTAGGGACGCCCCCAAAGACAGACCGTTCTTTTATGTGTGGAATTCACTATTAACACATGAGTCTAGAATTTGGCAAAGAAGTAACGAGGCGTTAACAGTGGCCCCTCAAGATGTTATTATTCCTGATTATTTTCCCGATATTCCTGAGGTTCGTATGGATATTGCTAGAAAGTATTCCAATATTGAAGCAATGGACAAAAAAGTTGGCGAGTTGTTAAGTCAGTTAGAAGAGGATGGCTTATTAGAAACTACAATAATTATGTTTTGGAGTGATCACGGAGGCAACCTACTTCGTCAAAAGAGGGCGGTTGGAAATAGCGGGTTAAATGTTCCCTTAATTGTAAGATATCCGGACAAGAAAATGGCTGGTAAAGTTGAAGACAGAATTGTTTCATTAATGGATTTAGCCCCGACTGTATTATCTCTTTTAAATATTGAACCACCTGCACATTATGATGGAAAGGCATTTGCTGGCCCGTTCGAAGATAAGCCCAGAAAATATGCTTTTGGTACCGCGGATAGGTTTGATGAGAGTACAGATATGCAAAGATCTGTGCTGGATGGCAGATTTGTATATATTAAGAACTTTATGCCTGAGCTTCCTTTAATTTATAGAAATAAATATCGTGAAAGAATACCCATGAATTCAAAATTAATTCAAATGGATAGCCAAGGAGAATTGAACGGGGATGCCTCATACATATTCATGAAAACCAAAGAAGTAGAAGAGCTTTATGATTTACAAGATGATCCTTATGAAGTTAAAAATGTAGCGACGAATCCTGAATATGTGGACAAGTTGGTTGAGTTAAGAAATGCTCTTTCAGCATGGCAAATTGAAATTGATGACAAGGGGTTTTTACCTGAAAATGAAATTGTAAAATCTTTTTGGCCTGACATGAAACAACCAGTCACTGAGGATGTGGTATTTTCATTGAACAGCGACGGCTTGTTAAGTTTAACTACATCTACTCCAGGCGCATCCATTGGATATCAATTGGATGAAAATATTGGAAGTAACAGCTGGGAGTTTTACCACAAGCCATTGAGTATTAACGAAGATCAACAAATTGCTGCAAGAGCAATAAGAATAGGTTTCAAAGCTTCTAATACAACTTTAAATCAAAATTGATGAAAACACAACAATTGATTCTAATATTATTTTTTGGGTTAGCCCTTTATACCGGCTGTCAAAATGAAGAAACAAAACATAATATATTATTCATTTCTATTGACGACTTAAAGCCTAGTATTAATTCTTACGGGGATTCAAAAATGATTACACCAAATATTGACAAACTTGCTTCTGAGGGTGTACAATTTAATAATGCTTTTACCAATATTGCAGTTTGTGGAGCGAGTCGTGCTAGTTTAATGACGGGAATTCGCCCTAGCGAAAAAAGGTTTAATGATTTTTCCACTCGTGCTGCTAAGGATGTTCCGGATGCAATTTCATTAAATGAACTTTTTAAAAATAATGGATATGAAACAATTTCCTATGGGAAAATTTATCACCACAATGATGATTTTGGTGAGCATTGGACAGAGATTGGTGAAAGAGCGGAGCAAGCTGATTTTCAAGATCCAAAGGCTATAGAGATGAGGGATAATGCGGAGCGGGGTGAGTATGGTAAAAAAAATCCTATTATTGAGTATCCTGAGGTTAGCGATTATGCTTATCATGATGGTAAAATCACTGTAAAGGCTATTGAAAAATTAAAGGAAATGAAAGAAAACAACAAACCTTTCTTTCTTGCAATTGGATATGTTTCTCCGCACCTACCTTTTATACAACCAAAGAAATATTGGGATATGTATGAGCATGAAAAAATTGAGTTAGCCGATAACCCCTTTCAGCCAAAAAATTCACCCGATATTGCAATTGAGGCGCAACACAATTCGGCTGAGCTTAGAAAAAATTATTTAAATATTCCTGCCAATGGACCCCTTGGTGACGATTTATCAAGAGATCTAATTCATGGTTATTTTGCAAGTGTTTCTTACATGGATGTATTAATTGGAGAATTAGTAGATGCCCTTGATAATCTCGGCCTCAGGAACAACACCACAATTGTACTGTGGAGCGATCATGGGTATTTTTTGGGGGAGCATGGTTTTTGGTGTAAGCACAGTACATTCTATGAGGCAGTACATGTACCACTAATTATATCATCTCCAAAGTTTTCCAACAATATTCCAACAGATTCTTTTACAGAGCTTGTGGATATTTATCCTACTTTGTGTGAGCTTACTGGTATAAAGGCACCTAGTTATCTTCAAGGCCAAAGTTTAGTATCAGTTTTAGAGGATTCATCTATTGAATTAAAAAAAGAAATTTACACAAGATACAAACAAGGCGAGGCGGTCATAGATAAAGATTATTCATACACAGAGTTTGTTGAAAATGGACAATATCTTGGAAATATGTTGTATGACATGAATAATGATAGAAAACAAAATGAAGATATCTCAAAAAAATCAAGTAATTTAGAATTGGTGAAATATTATAGTGAGAAGTTAAAATCAATGAGAGCTTTTGTTGACCAAGATCTAATTATTAATTAATATGAGAAAATACATTTTTAGAGCCATTACTATTATAGCTGTATTGATTAGCTATGGAGTTTTCTCACAATCTGAATATTATGTTTCTGAGTCACTTGGATCCGATTCAAATGCTGGGACTGAAAGTGCTCCATTTCAGTCCATCAATAAAGGGATTTCGATGCTGAATCCTGGAGACACCGTGTATGTAATGGAAGGTGTTTACACCAATAATAATTTTGGAACAGTGGATCCCTCTACCAATACAAACATGAGCAACCCACATGTTGCAACAGTAAATAAATCAGGAACAGAAGATGCTTATATTACCCTTAGAAACTATCAAGGACATACACCAAAAATAAAGTTTGACGGAAGAGGGGGGATTATTATTTCAAATAACATGAATTATATAATTATTGATGGATTTGAGGTGGAAGGCCCCTCTCAAGATATTGATTATTCAATGGCAATTGCAGACAGGGAATATAAAATTCTGTGTGCGGAAGATGGAGATAGCTCTACAAATTATAACAACTCTTACTTTGGAGGTAAGGGAATTTGGGGAGGTTATGGAGCTCATAAGCATGTAATTATTAGAAATAATATTGTACACGATACCCCTGGTTCAGCCATAAGATTTAATGATAGTGACTACATTACCATAGAAGATAATATTGTTTACAATTCAAATTGGTGGACTTCCTCTGCATCCAGTGCGATAGTTTTTGCGGAGACAATTTCAGAAGATGGAGATAATGGAAGTAATATAAAAATGATCATTCGCGGGAATCTGGTATATAATAATTGGAATAGAATCCCTTTTTATGTTACCCAGCTTCCGGATAACTCGGGAAACACAAATCCAAATTATGGGACTGCTAGTTACAACAACATATTGGATGGTCAGGGTATTTATGTAACCAGAAGTGATCCTGGTTATAACGGCACTTTTCTTTTTGAGAATAATATTTGCGTGAACAACGGTAAGAATGGAATTAACTTTGATCACTCCCAGTCAGCCTCTGCAATTTATCAAAACAACACATTATATTATAATGGGGTTCACGAGATTATTCAAGACCTTTCCGTTGAAGAAGGAAACCCAGCCCACAGAGGTCAAAAGGTTGGCGGGATCAAGGCAAATAATGTTAAAAATGCTACAGTGGTAAATAATATTATCATGACTAGAGACAACCAATTTTCTACGCTTCAACTTAATAATGTTAGCGGTTCAAGACTTGCCGTCAATAACCTTTTGGTAAATGGCAATTATGCTTGGCCAGCAAACGAACAAAACAATTTAATAAACTTAGACCCAATGTTTACAATGGCCCCCAATGAAGTTTTGGGAGCAATTGATATTGCAACAACAGATTTTTCCCTTTTGGAAGGCTCTCCCGCTATTGATGCTGGTAACCCAAGTTATGGGCCTGAGGACGATTATGATGATAATCCACGTCCAATAAGTACAACGGGAATTTCCTCGACTACTTTTGAAGATTCCACAGGAGGCTGGTCATCTTTTGGCGCAACTATTGAAATTAGTGAGGATACTGCATTGACAGGTGAAAAAAGTTTATTAACTAAGGACCGAACCGCAAATTGGCATAGCCCAAGGCTTGTTCTAAGCGGAATGATGACAGTGGGGGAAACCTATACTTTTAATGTATGGGTCAAATTAGCTGAGGGAGAAACAGGAAACTCACAAATAACGATAAAAAATACCGATACAAATCAGTATGTTAACGTAACCGATCAAGTTCAGGTTTCCGATCAAGAGTGGACTTTAGTCAGTGGAGATTTTACTTATGAACAGGAAAATAATATGTTTGTTTATGTTAAAGGTCCTTCAGTTGTAAATGGTATTGGAGCTGATTATTACATAGATGATTTTTCTTTAGTGCTGCAAGGATCTCAGCCCGTTGATTTTAATTCTTCGGGTGATATTATTGATATTGGAGCTTATGAATATACTGAAGAAACGATTGATACCACTCCGCCTGTAATCACACTTAATGGAGATAATCCAATGACCATTGAATGTGAAAGTGGGTTTACAGATCCTGGTGCATCTGCCACAGATGATATTGATGGAAATATATCTGTAGATATTTCTAATGGTGTTAATGCAACTGAAGTTGGAACGTATGAAGTAATTTATACTGCAACTGATAATTCTGGAAATACTTCTTCCGAAATAAGAACTGTGTATGTTGAGGATACATCTCCTCCTACAATAGATCTTGGTCCTTTTGCTTCTTCAACGTATGGACCTTTTGAGTTAGGCGATTCAGGATGGAACGTTATGGACGGTGATGTTGATCTACCATACGTTACAGATAATTGTGATGGTACACTTGACTGGACTGCTTCTGAAAGTAATTTCACAAGCCCAGGGACGTATACAATTACTTTTTCAGCTACAGATTCGTCTGGAAATATTGCAACCGGTACAATTTCGGTAGTTCTTACTGATCCACTTTCTGTTTCGGAAAGTAACATTGAAAATATAACTCTATTTCCTAATCCATCCTCTGAAAATATATTTATTAAAAATCTTAAGGGTGATGAACTAATTACTATGTATGATCTTTTAGGAAGAGTCGTTGTAATACCTTTTCAAAATACTAGAAGCAACAGCGAAATAGTTGCGGATATCTCTTCTTTAAAAAGAGGACTATATTTGCTTGTAATTAGTGATGTTAGTAATAATTCAAATAGAACAATTCCTGTCATTAAAAACTGAAAGCTGTCAACTTTTTTGTAATCGAATTATTTCTTATTTTTATACTATTCAATAAACTAACTTAAATGAACTTTGTCAAGCTTTTTGCGTTTGCAATTTTTACAACTGTCTTTTTTGTTGAGTCAAACGCTCAGTCAGAGTTGATGTTAAAAAACTCCAATATTGAGGGTGTGAGTCCTGAAGGCAAATTTTGGTGGTGGAATAACAGCGCAAAAAATGGTGCGGATGCTACCTTTTCCATTGAAGACTTTGATACAAACCCGGGAAGCGAAAAAGCTCTAAAAATTGAAACGCATAAACTTGGTGAAAATGGATGGTTTTTAAGCACCCAGTATAACCAGAAGTTTAAGGGGAAAGATGGGGAAAAAGTAACAGTTATTTTTCATGCGAAAGAGGCTGACGGAAACGGAAAAATTAAACTTGTCCTACAAAATGACATCAAGGGAAGTTTTCAAGGTAAAGACTTTATGTTAAGTAAGGACTGGAATTCATACACCCATACTTTCACTGTGAAAGGGAAAAGTCAAAATAATCAAATTAAATTTTGGTATATGACTGAAGGTGCTACGTTCTTATTGGATGATATTAAAATTTTAAAATAAATACTAATAACAAATAAAAACACAAATTATGAATAAAAATTACTCAATCGTTATAGCTGTAATGATGTTTTTCAATTTTAGCTTATTTTCTCAGGATTCACCTCCATGGGATTTTAACGGAACGGATCACGGATTTGTAGCAAGTAACTATACAACACTTGCCGTTGGCGATTCTTATTTGACATACTCAATTAATAGTCCAAACGAGGATGGTAACGGTGGCTCTTCTAATCCAAATTTAAAAATTAGTAATGTTGAGATTGATACCAGCCCCGGTATCTTCTTTGCTGTTACAATGCAAAACCTTACTGCAAATACAAGAGTTGTTGTCATTATAAATAAAAACGGCAATAATACCTATACTCCTTTCGATGGTATTACCCCAAATGATGAAGGTTTTGTAACGCACTACATCAATGTGGGTGGTAGTGCCAACTGGAATGGAACTGTTAACGAAGTTAATTTTAGATTTAAGCAAGGAGGAGGAGTTAACAATAATGTTTATTCAGGTGATATCTTGATTGATCACATTGAGATAGTTGATGCAATTCCATCAACACCTAGAACGGATTATACTTTTGACGATCCCACGGACGCGGAAGGCTTTGTTGGTGGTAACGGCGTTTCTTTATCACAACCAAACGCTGGGTCAATAGTAGCAAATATCAGTGCAAATAGCCCTTATCCGAAATTTGAACAAAGTGGAACTTACAGTGTAGATGCGGATACTTACAAATATGTGGAAATTAATTTAACTAACAATTCTCCTAAAAACAGAGTTACATTTGTATCTCCAAATGGTGGGAACCAATTTGCTGGCTCTGATATGGTGCCAGGAGAGCAATTAATATATTTGAATCTTTCTGAGATGACCAACTGGAATGGGACTTACTCTAATTGGTGGTTACAATTGGTTGAAAGTGCTGGTGAGGGAGCTCCTTTACCCTCAGCAGGTGAAGTTATCATCGAC
>CABZIT010000019.1:10000-23838 GCA_902525795.1 uncultured Bacteroidota bacterium | reverse complement strand
GCTGAAAAAACTTTTTACTGAGTTCAACATTTTTTTCATAATCTGGATGTTGACCATCACCTGCACAAGAGGCAAATAAAATGGCAATAGATAAAATTATTACTCTTTTCATTTTAATATTATTTTAAGTTTATAAATTATTACTACAAGATAAAAATAAAAATTAATTATTTGTAAAAGTGGAGTCAAAGGTAATAATATCAAATTATTTAGGGGAGAATTTGACTAGAGTTTAAATTTCTGCTAATAAATTTCCAAGGCCGTCTTTAAATTGAAAGCCTTCCATGGTTCTATATTTATTCAGTTTTTTGTTTGCCTCCAGTCCCCATAATAAAAATTCCATCATAAATAATAAGTCTTCATTGGGACAATCTGCCTGATAAGTTACTATTAGTTTTTTTAAGTTAGGAACATTCATTAAGGTATCGTGGTATACATTTTCAGGCAGGTTGTCTTCCAAAAATAATTCTTTATCCCCGTAAAACCATTCTAATAACTGGTCATAAGGACCTTCTTCATCTTGCTTTTTAAGTTTTTTTATTTCTGGAAAATAAGCTGGAAACAAGGTTTTTATAGCTTGATTGATTAAGTGAAAAGATACCTGTTCTGCCCCTTCTTGTTCGCCTTCATAGACCAATTCTACTTTTCCATTTATTGCAGGGATAGTTCCCAAAAAGTCAGACATTCTAATACAGGTACTTTGCTCGCCAGAAATTAGCATACGTCGTTCAGCAGTGCTCATTAGGTTTTCAAAAGCAGTAATACTCATCCTTGCACTAACGCCACTTTTGGAATCAACGTATTCACTTTTTCTGGCTTCAAAACCTATCTGTTCCAAAATATCACATGCCAATTCAGGAACATGAATAGCCTGCCGTACTAGCTCGTTGGTATTAGTCTCTTGTCGAGTTATGGCCTTAGCCGTTTCCAAGTTGTGCGGATAGTGCGTCAAAATTTGAGAACCAATTCGGTCCTTCAGTGGGGTCACAATACTTCCCCGATTAGTGTAATCCTCTGGGTTGGCCGTAAAGATAAACTGGGTTTGAATTGGTAATCGGAGTTTAAATCCACGGATTTGAATTTCCTTTTCTTGTAAAATAGAAAAAAGCGCTACCTGTATTCGTGCTTGTAAATCAGGCAATTCATTCAAGACAAATATACACCTGTTTGCTCTTGGGATCATGCCAAAATGAATCACCTTTTCATTGGCATAGGACAACTTAAGGTTAGCTGCTTTAATGGGGTCTACGTCACCAATCAAATCAGCCACACTAACGTCAGGTGTGGCTAATTTTTCAAAGAAGCGATCGTTTCGATGCATCCAAGTGATGGGGGTATCATCTCCTTTTTCGTCAATAAGTGCTTTTGCAAAATTGCTAATGGGAGCTAGTGGATCATCGTTTATTTCAGAGCCTTCAACCACAGGTACCCACTCGTTTAATAATTGGGTGAGCTGTCGTGCAAGTCTAGTTTTGGCTTGACCTCTCAAACCGAGTAAGTTTATACTATGTCCCGAAAGTAATGCCCGTTCTACATCAGGAATAACAGTATTTTCATAGCCGAAAAGGCCTTCAAATCTTGGCTGACCTTTTTGCATTCGAGCTCTAAGGTTTTGTGCCAGTTCTTGTTGAATTGAAAGGGGTTTATAATCCGTTTTTTTTAGTGCTCCTAGTGTAGTACTTTTTTTCATTTATCTCAATCGTTTTTTTCTGTTCTGTTCATAGTCTTCAAAAATCATTTCACCCAAGCCTTTTAATCCTGTAAAGAATGCCTTTCCCTTATTAGATTCAGTAAAATTCCGAATAAACTCTTTTAAATAGGGATCTTGTGCAATCATAAAAGTGGTGATGGGGATATTAATTTTTCTTGCCTGTCGTGCCATATTATAACACTTATCTACAATATAATTGTCTAGTCCATTGCTATTTTTGTAATAGGTGCCATCGGGGTTTTTTAAACAACTTGGCTTTCCATCCGTAATCATAAATATTTGTTTGTTACTGTTTTTTCTTCGTCGTAATAAATCCATTGCCAAGTTAAGTCCCGCAACAGTATTGGTATGATAAGGCCCTACTTGTAAGAATGGAATATCTTTAAGTGCAATTGGCCAGGCATCGTTTCCAAACACCAAAATATCGAGTGTGTCTTTTGGGTATCTCGTGGTAATAAACTCTGCCAGTGCCATGGCTACTTTTTTGGCCGGGGTAATTCGATCTTCTCCATACAAAATCATACTATGGCTGATGTCAATCATTAAAACTGTACTCATTTGCGTATTATAATAACTGTCCTCCACTACGATATCGTCATGATGCAATGTAAATTCATCTCCTGCGGATCGTATTTGTGCATTGCGCAGGCTTTCGGTAATAGATATTTTCTCAAGTGGGTCACCAAACTGGTAGGCTTTAAATTCGCCCGTATCGTCTGCGCCTTGCCCGATACTTTTGGTTTTGTGGTTGCCGCTGCCTGCTTTTTTGAGTTTGCCGAAAATTTGCTTTAAAGCATGTTCGCGTAAGAGCTTTTCTGTTTTGGAAGTGAGGAACATCCCTTTTTCATCGTCACTGCCATTACCTTTTGGTTGTATATAAGCACGTTTTAATAGGTCTTCGATAAAATCATCTATTGTATATGCTGCATTGGTCAATGCATATTCAATATCTAATTCACGCAGCCAATCAATGGCTTCGTCAAAGTCGCCAGAAGTATGGATAATCAACTCCTTAAAAACCTCAAAGAGACGCTCAAATGGTGTCTGGTGCTTGGGAACATGTTTAGTAAATGTAACCCCTACACTGGACAATTTTAATTTCATAGATTTGTAAAATTACTAAAACCGTACTACAATTTTCTTAAAATAATGTTTAAAAAATAGTGCCAAAAATAAATTATTATCACTGAAAATAGTCAGTGGGTCATACTGGACTCGAACTTACATCTTAAGCCATTCATTTTCAATAGCTTAATTTTTTAGGGTGTTCCCAAAGGAATCACTTTATGTTCCCGCTAGTATCATCCTTCATTATATAAAACTAACGAAAATTAATATGGTCAGATTCTGTCCTAATTAATTTATTTCAATTTTTTGATTTCCTCCAATAATTTTGGAGCTTTCTTAATGTGTTCTTTTTTATAGATTTCTAAAAACTCTTTCAAATCTGGTTTTATTTTTTCAAATAAATCAATGGCAGAATTTGTTTCTGGAAAATCCATCATTGGATTTTTTTTATTGTTAGCAATTGAAATCATATTAATTATGTCGTAAAATACTGGGCTCATTATATTTGTTAAACCAAATATAAGTGATAAGATGTACCATCCAGGAAGTGAGAAAATAAAACCTATTATTGCACCAATTACAATTCCCCAAATTGCTAACTTAATCTTTCTAAATAATATATTTCCAAACTTATGGTCACCAATTTTTAATTTAGATTTTTCATATAAAATTGAATATAAATCTCTGATATAATTTATTTTTTTTGTTCCATCGAAGGTTAGTACTATCAGTTCATGTTTAGTGAATATAAAATAGGGATACAAAAAAAATAAAACATCATCTAATTGTATCTTGTTATTGATAATTGTAAGAGCTCTTCTCTTATAATATTTCAGGTTAGATTTATCTTTAAAAAATCCTAACCTCCAATAATTGTTGAGCAAAAAAGGTTCAATAAAATTATTTGAAATTGATAATGGTCTGAAAGTTGTTAGGTCTAGGCGACTAATAAATAGATTTGTATCGTTATTTTTCTTGATAAATTCCTCAAAAAATTCACTTAATCCATCAATCTCTAATGGACCTACTTTTTTAAGATAAGTTGTTATTTGAATAAGATCTTTTATGTCCTGCTTAAACCAATAGGATTTATCACAAAAAAAATTGTAATCTTCTGCCAAATCAAATAGTTTATGCTTTGCCCGTTCCTCAGCTTCTTTTCTAGATTCAATTCTTTCGCGTCTTTTAGCCTGTTCTACAGGGTCATATTTTGGATCATCTTTTCCTAGTCTCTCTAAAAGGGAATATTGAATTTCATCAAGTCTTTCATGGTAACCTTCTAAATCAGTTAAAGCTTTTATAAGCTCTGGATCGTCTTTAGCAATTTCCCTAGCCTTTTCAAAGCTTTTTTTGAGTTTGGGTGCCATAATTAATTTAGCTATTGTCTCTAATATTCCCACGATTATTTAATTGTTTTAATAAATTTAATGAATTTAAACTATAAGATAATATGTCGTTTTCACTAGTTCGAGTCGAACATTTGGGAACACTTTTTACTTTTGTAAAGCGTTGATTATCAGTGTATATTTTTTTGTGGGTCATACTGGATTCGAACCAGTGACTTCTACCCTGTCAAGGTAGCACTCTGAACCAACTGAGTTAATGACCCTTTAATCTGTTATTTGTGAAGTGTCCAAATTCCTAAAAAATGCGCTTATATACTTTATGTATGTTTTTAAGAACATATTTCACATGTAAATTTACTAACCCTCAGCATTACTACCAAACATATCTATACGTAATTCTTGCTCCATTTCTGCTTTATTTCTAATCTTTGTAGCCTTTTTAATAAAGGTGGATGGGAATAATGAACAAAAACATAAAATGGATGCGGATACAAATTACTTAGAGAGTCAGCCGATAATTTTTTTAATGCAGATTGTAATGCTGGTCCACTAGATGTGTTTTTAGCATAATCATCTGCTTCATATTCGTTTTTTCTACTAAGCATATTCATAAAAATTCCTGTTACAAGAGATAAAGGAGAATATAATAGACTGAATCCAATAATGCCAAGATGAAAATTCATGGTAGATGATCCTAGTGCATTTGCAATTAAATTTTGACCTAAACAAAGTTCAAATACAAAACAAATTAAAGCCAATTGAGAAATTGTTAAAAACATTGATATTAAAATATGATTCTTTTTATAGTGTCCAACTTCATGGGCCAAAACTGAAACTAATTCCTCATCTGTGTAATTATCTACAAGAGTATCAAACAAAGCGATCGTCTTTCTGGGACCAATACCGCTAAAAAAAGCATTAGCTTTGGAAGATCTTTTAGAGCCATCTATAACAAAAATATTCTTCAAGGAATATCCAACCTCTGAGGAGTACTTTTCAATTTTTGATCGCAAATCACCACTTTCAAGTGGAGTTAGTTTATTAAAAATAGGGACAATTAAATCGGCATAAAACATATTTAATAAAATCATTAGCAACGATAAACTAATCCATAGCCAAATCCAAAAACCAGATGAAAAATAATCAATAATAAAAACTGCAAGGCTTGTCAATGCAAAGATTAGTACAATTGAAATAACAAAGCTTTTTAATTTATCAAGAACAAAAGTTTTGATATCCATTTTATTAAAACCAAACTTTTCTTCTATTACAAAATTTGAATAATAGCTAATTGGAATTCCTATAATGAAATTTATTAAGAAAAGAGCAGTGAAGAAGTATTGTGAATGAAACTTGTTAAGTTCATCTACAGAAAGAATATATTCGTCTAGCATTCCATATCCATTAAAAATCAAAAAGGATATTGTTACAAGAAAACTAATGGAAGAACTAATTAAGCCTATTTTTCCTTTATCAATCTTGTAATCTCTTGCCTGTGAATATTTCTCTTTTGAGTAGAAATCTTTTAAATTTTCTGGAATATTATTTTTCCAATTTTTAGTATTTAAAAATTCTAAAACAGAATTGAAAATATAATTAAAAGATACTAAGAAAAGAAATCCGTAAAGAAGAAGCTCTGAAGTCAAAATGGAAAATTTAGTATGTAAAAGTAATTAAAATGAAAGTCATTTTCCTAAATTTGCGACAAGAATTTTGTGGCTTTATTCTTGCAATCTAAAAATATTTTTACGTAATAAAAATGAACAGAATCCTGATATTAATTATAATTTTTACCCAATCTTGCACTATGGAAAAACAAATGTTAAAAGAACCAAAAGCAAAAAAAATTGATACCATATTAACCAGTCACGGTCATGATAGAATTGATAGATACTATTGGATGAGTGAAAGAGATAATCCGGATGTTTTAAATTATTTACGTCAAGAAAATGATTACAGAAATAATTTTATGAGTGATTATAAAAATCTTGAAGATAAAATTTTCAGTGAAATTAAAAACAGAATCAAAGATGATGATTCCAGTGTGCCATATTATGATAATGGTTATTTCTATTACACGAGATTTGAAAAAGAAAAACAGTATCCCATTTACTGTAGGAAAAAAAATTTAAAATCTAAAGAAGAGGTTTTAATTGATGTAAATATATTTTCCAAGGGTTTTGAATACTATAGAGTGGGCAGTATTGATATTAGCCCTGATAATAAAATTATGGCATATTCTTACGATACATTAAGCAGAAGATTATATACAATAAAATTTATCAATCTAGAAACTGGAAAAGAAATTGGAAAATCCATAACTAATACTTCTGGAGGTGTTTCCTGGGCTAATGATAATAAAACTGTTTTTTATGATAAAAAAAATATTGAGACATTGCGAAATGAAAAAGTGTTCAATTTCAATTTGTATAATGGTCAAGCCCAGCAAGTTTTTTTCGAGGAAGATGAAACCTTTAATTTAAATTCATACAAAACTAAATCAGGAAAATATATTGTTATTAGTAGTTCAAAAACCATTTCTGATGAGTATTGGATTTTAAATGCAAATGAACCAAATAAAAAATTTAAACTATTTCAATCAAGAGTTGATGGGTTGGAGTTTTCTATTTCACATGCAAATGATAAATGGCTCATTCGAACAAATACTGACAATTCAGAAAATTTTAAAATAATGACTTGTGATGAGGGCAAAACAGAAATTAGTGATTGGACAGAATATATTAAACATAGAAAATCGGTGTATGTTGAGGGGGTTGAGGTGTTTAAAGATTTCTATGTACTGGTTGAGCGAGAAAATGGAGAAAGAAGATTTAAAGTAATTTCGATTGATGATAACTCACATTATTTTATTGATTTTGATGAAGAGGTAATTGCAATAAGCCCTAGTGTAAATGCAGATATTAATAATAAAAAATTTCGTTTCAACTACTCTTCTTTAACTACACCAAACTCAGTTATTGATTTTAATTTACTTACCAGAGAGAAAACAGTGCTGAAGGAGAATGAAGTTTTAGATAAAAATTTTAAAAAAGAAAATTATGAATCCAAATTGGTAATGGCAACAGCAAGAGATGGTAAAAAAGTTCCCATATCACTAGTATATAAGAAAAGCCTATTTCAATATGGTAAAAATCCATTATTACTGTATGGTTATGGATCTTATGGTAGCACCATAAATCCTAGGTTTAATTCTGTTAGATTAAGTATACTAGATCGTGGATTTGTTTATGCAATTGCGCACATTCGAGGTAGCCAATATTTAGGAAGAAATTGGTATGAAGAAGGAAAAATGTTTAACAAGAAAAATACTTTTTGGGATTTTATTGATTGTGGAAAATTCCTAGCTGAAAGCAATTATGCTGATGAAAATAATTTGTACGCTATGGGGGGAAGTGCTGGAGGTTTATTGATGGGAGCAGTTATGAATATGGAACCAGGTCTATTTAAAGGAATCGTTGCTGGAGTTCCATTTGTTGATGTGGTGACTACTATGCTTGATGATGATATCCCATTAACAACTTTTGAATATGATGAATGGGGTAACCCTAACAATAAAGATTCCTATGAATACATGCTTTCTTATTCGCCCTATGATCAAGTTGCGGAGAAAGATTACCCAGCTTTGTTTATCACCACAGGTTACCACGACTCACAAGTACAATATTTTGAACCAGCAAAATGGATTGCAAAACTAAGAGAAAAAAGAACCAATAAGGAACCTTTATTGATGTATTGTAATATGGATGCTGGACACGGTGGAGCATCTGGAAGATATGAAGCATATAAAGAAACTGCAATGGAATATGCTTTTTTAATTGCTATGACTGAAAGAAAATAGCACTGTGATTATAAAGATGGTTTAATTATTGATTATTTATTAACTCCTTAAATATAGGTAAGTGATTTTAGGAAAAATTAATATTGTTTGGTTTAAAAGAGATCTGAGAACTATTGATCACGAACCCCTTTTCTACGCAGAATTACAAAATATTCCATTCCTTTGCATATACATATTTGATCCTAAAATTATAAGTCACCCCGATACAAGCGATAGGCACCTTAGCTTTATTTATCATTCCATTATAGACATAAACAAAAAACTATCAAAGTATAACAAAGAAGTGCAAATTTTTTATGGGAATAGTAAAGATGTTTTTATTCAATTATTTTCATCTTTAGAAGTAAATAATATATTCAGCTACCAAGAATCTGGAGTTAAAATTTCTTGGGAAAGAGACAAGGCAATAAAAGAACTTTGTAAAGCATACTCTGTTGATTGGTTTGAATTTCAAAGAGATGGAATAATTAGGGGAATAAAAAATAGGGATGGCTGGAATAAAAATTGGCATATAGAAATGCACAAGAAAATTATTGAAAACCAATTTTCTAATCAAGAGAAAATTCAACTTGACAGTGATTTTAATATTCCTCCAATTTTTGAAAAGAAAATAAAATCCATAAATAATTCCTTCCAACCTGCAGGAGAAACAAATGCTTGGAAATACTTGAAATCATTCTTAAATAAAAGAGTCAGTGGCTATGCTTTTGATATTTCTAAACCATTAAAAAGTAGAAATTCTTGTAGTAGATTATCTCCTTATATATCCTGGGGAAATTTAAATATAAGGATTGTTTATCAGCACCTTTTGAAGCTCAAAAAAAAGGGTAAAAACCTTCGATCCATAAATGCAATTCTTTCTAGATTACATTGGCATTGTCATTTCATTCAAAAATTTGAAGTTGATTGTTCCTATGAAAACGAAAATATTAATAAAGGATTTGACACCCTTGCAAGAAAAAAGAATGATAAATTTATAAACGCTTGGGAAAATGGAATGACAGGCTACCCATTAATTGATGCCAATATTCGTGCAGTTAAAGAAACTGGTTGGATTAATTTTAGAATGAGAGCCATGATTGTATCGTTTTTTGTTCATAACCTGGATCAAGATTGGAAAAACGGTGCTTATTTTCTTGCTAGACAGTTTTTAGATTATGAACCAGGAATACATTATCCACAATTTCAAATGCAGGCTGGAACTACTGGAATAAACACGATTAGAATCTATAACCCAGTAAAAAACTCCAAAGAACATGACGAAAATGGTGAGTTTATTAAAAAATGGTTACCCGAACTTAGCAATATTCCAATTGAATTCATACATGAGCCTTGGCAGTTAAGTAAAATGGAATGTAGTCTTTATAATTTTAAGACTGGAATCGATTATCCCAATCCAATTGTTGAGTTGCAAGAGAGTGCCACATCAGCAAAAGAAAAAATTTGGGGTCACTTAAAAAAGAAAAAAGTAAAGAAGGAGAAAAAAAGGATTTTAGAGGTTCATGTTAATCGAAAAGATTAATAAAAAAAACCTCAACTTGAAGTAGAGGTTAAAAATGTGGGCGCGAAGGGATTCGAACCCCTGACCCCTTGGGTGTAAACCAAGTGCTCTGAACCAACTGAGCTACGCGCCCGTAATTTTTTAGGATGAAAAAAAGAAAAAAACTAATAGGGTTGGGAAAATAATTTTATTCTTCTTATCAAGGCAGACAAATATATAAATTTCCTCTATTTAGTGAAACTTTTGTTGGGATTATTATAAAATCTAAAAAAATAATTTTTAAAGAGTCTAAATAAAAATTTTAGAGAAACACCAATTTAAATTGTTTCTAAATACATTAAAAAATATTTTTACATAAAATTTATTAATATGAAAAATCTACAAATAAGTAATAGCTGTATAAATTGTAAAAATATACTAATGAATTCATTATGTAGTTTTCACAATGTTGAAGTAAGTGAAAAATATACTTGTGAAAATTTCCAAGAAAAATAGCTAGTCTATTATTTCAGAAACAACAAAAGAACTACCTCCTACAAAGATTATTTCATTGTCGGAGGTTTTTTGTTTTGCTAACTCTACAGCAAAATTGATACTTTCATAGGCTTTTCCAAATCTTTCATTTTTTGCAAAACTTTCCATTATTTTTTTTGGCTCTGCCCCTCTTTCAATATTTGCTTTGACAAAATAAAAGATTCCATCTTTTGGAAATAATTTAGAAAGGTCTTCCAAATTTTTATCATCAGTAAAACCTAAAATAAAATGTATTTTATTTGACTGGTAATCATTTAATTGGTCTAATACAATGGATAAGGCGGATTTATTATGTGCTGTATCACAAATTATAAGTGGATTTTTCGAAATAATCTCCCACCTTCCTCTTAAACCAGTATTTTCAATTACTCTATTTAATCCTTTCTTCAATGCAACTTCTGGAATTTTATAATTTTTACTCTTTAAGAAATACAAAGCTTCAAGTGCAGTTTTCTGATTTTTTTGCTGATAATAGCCATTTAAATCAGAAGGGTAGCTTTTATTAATATTTTGATCAGCAAAAATAATATCTGATTTTTTATCTCTTGCAGATTGAATAAATACTTCTTTTGTCTCTGGATGGGTTTCTCCGATAATAACTGTTTTATTTTCTTTAATGATTCCAGCTTTTTCTTTTGCTATCTCTTTAAGACTGTTACCTAAAAATTTAGTGTGATCCAAGCTTATGTTTGTAATTACGGAAAGTAGCGGTACAATAATATTAGTTGAATCTAGTCTACCTCCCATACCCACCTCGATCACAGCTATATCTACATTTTGGTTTTTAAAATAATCAAATGCAAGACCTACAGTCATTTCGAAAAATGAGAAACTATGATTGTCAAAATAATTGTAATGAAGAGAAATAAAATCCTGAACATATTTCCTTGAGATTTCCTTACCATTTATTTTAATCCTCTCTCGGAAATCCTTCAAGTGGGGCGAAGTATATAGTCCAACTTTATAACCACTTTCTTGTAAGACAGAGGAAAGCATATGACTAACTGAACCTTTACCATTAGTTCCCCCTATATGAATGGAATTATAGTTTAGATGAGGGTGATCTAAATATTCACAAATTAATCTAATATTTTTTAAATCTTTTTTATATGCTTTTTCACCAATGTTTTGATACATTGGTAGTTTTCTAAACATCCACTGGATCGTAGATTTATAGTCCAATTATGCAATAAAATTTCTCATTAGAAAAAATACTCCAATTCCAGCAAAGTACCCAACTAAGGCAATCCAAAGAATCTTTTTTAAGTACCATCCGAAAGTAATTTTCTCCATTCCCATGGCAACCACTCCAGCGGCTGAACCAATAATCAACATACTTCCACCAGTTCCTGCACAATAAGCAAGGAAATGCCATAGTTGATCATCAGGAGTAAATTCTGTAAACATACCAAGACTAGCAGCAACTAAAGGAACATTGTCAATAACAGCAGATGCAAAACCAAATAAGACCATTAACAAGTCAAGCGAAATTGTTTCCTTCAAAATTGTTGCAAATACAAATAATAACCCCAGGGATTCAAGGGCTGCAACCGCTAAAAGAATTCCAAGAAAAAACAGGATACTAGGTAATTCAATTTTAGTAAGCGCATTGTGAACGGGGCTTTCGTGGTGTTTAGATTCATTTACTCCTCCGTCTGGATTTGGACCAGTCGCTTTAGCTAATTGAAATTCTCTATTACTGTAAATCTCTGCAAAAACCGAAACAACTCCAAGTGCTAGCATCATACCAACGTAAGGAGGTAAATGTGTAATAATTTTAAAAACGGGAACACAAATAATAGATCCCAGACCAAGGGCCAACATTCTTAAAGAATATTTGTTCCCTTCATCCTTGACAGGATTAAGCTTAATTTCTCCTTTAAACGCTGGCAGAAGAGATGCTATTCCAGCTGCGGCAACTGCACAGGCTATAGAGGGAATTAATAAATACTTTATAAGCATTGGTGTAGAAACTTTTTTCCCAATCCAAAGCATAGTTGTTGTAACATCACCAATTGGAGACCAGGCACCACCAGCGTTTGCAGCAACAACAATTATCGCTGCATACCAAATTCTGAGTTTTTGATCCGAAACTACTTTTTGTAAAATCGAGATTAGAACAATAGTTGCAGTTAGGTTATCAATAATTGCAGAAAGAATAAATGCCAAACCACTAAAAACCCATAAGATGGCTTTTTTTGTTTTAAAGTTTATGATTTTTTGGAACACGCTAAAACCATTAAAGTAATCAACTATCTCAACAATGGTCATTGCTCCAATAAGAAATACTAAAATCTCAGCGGTTTTTCCTAGATGATGCAACAAAGTTTCCTCCATAAGATGAGTTTTGTCGTCAAGTGAAAGTGCACTGAAACCATCAACAAGGGAATGTGTTGCAGGATTAAACCATGTTTCAAAGTTATTTATATTTAATGCAATAATTGCCCAGGAAAAAGCCATAGCTGCAAGAGCAGGAATAAGTTTGTCAATTTTTATGGTGTGTTCAATGGTAATTAAGAAGTAACCAAGAACAAAAACAGAGAGTACATATATTTCCATCAGAAAGGCTTTTAAATGATAAATGCGACAAATTTTATGCCATGTATTTTTCTGTTATTTAAAATATACTCCAGAGCTGTGATCTTTTTCGGCCCCAGTTACAGATCTAAGACAATTAATTTCATTTCTTACTTTTAATATTCCCAAAAAAGCAAAAATTAATGCCTCTTTGAAATCAATGATTTCAATTTCTGGAAGCTGAAATTTTAGCTTCATTTTTTTTGATAATCTTGACAGTAGAAATTTATTTTTTACACCACCTCCAGTAAACAAAATTTGAGGATTTTCACTATCAATATTCATAGTTATTTGACAGCAAATATGCTCCGTGTAAGTACATAAAATATCTTCATTCGTAATTTTATATTTTTCAATTATTGGAAAAATATTTTCTTTAACCCATTCAATGCCTAAAGATTTAGGTGGTTCTTCCTCATAATATTCAATTTCGTTCAACTCTTTTAATAATTCCTTATTTACAGATCCTAATTTTGCATGATTTCCATCTTTGTCAAAACTTAATCCAATTTCTTTTGAAAAATAATTTAAAACCACATTCACTGGGCAAATATCATATGCTGTAATTTCTGAATCATTTTTTATCGAAATATTACAAAAGCCTCCAAGATTGATGCAGTGAGAAAAATCTTTGAACAATAATAAATCTCCAATGGGTACTAATGGCGCACCCTGTCCGCCAAGTGCTACATCTTGAACCCTAAAATCACATACAATTGGTTTTTTAATTAATTCTCTTAATTCAATTCTATTTCCTAGCTGGAATGTATAATTTTCCTCTGGCTGATGATATACCGTGTGACCATGACTTGAGATAAAATCAATATTTGTAATCTTGTTCTTTTTTATGAAATCTTTTATCACGCATGCCAAGAAGGATGTGTACTCTTTGTCAAGATCAAAAAGAATTGTATCATGAAAATTATTTGCTTGAGATAACTTTTCTACCCAATACTCATTATACAATATAGTTTCACAAATTTTGATTGAAAAACTCCAAACGGATTCATTAAGAGTAAATTCTGAATAACAAAGATCAATCCCATCAAGTGATGTTCCAGACATTACACCAATAACATTGTAAATATTTTTTGAAGATAACATTATATGTAAAGATAAAAAAAGCCCCTGCAATAATTTGCAGGGGCCATAAAGATAGGCGGTGACCTACTCTTCCACAATAGTAGTACCATCGGCGCTAATGGACTTAACTTCTCTGTTCGGAATGGTAAGAGGTGATCC